>NZ_JALVAO010000027.1 GCF_027011145.1 Thermococcus sp.
ATGAGGTAGTTTAAAGCGACCTGAGCGGCAGTTCTTTCGTATTTCCTCCCAATCTCGGCAAGGCATTCGTTTTTAGCTAACGTTCCCTTCTCCAGTGGAGTGTAGGCAATCAACGCCATCTTTTCCCTTTTCATGTAATCGAGCAGACCATTCGTTTCGGGCCACCTATCGCGGAGCGAATATTTTACCTCGTTCGCCACAATCTCGTACTTTCTCATGGCTTCCTGGCTTCTTTTGAGCAGTTCAAGGTCGAAGTTGCTGATTCCAATGTATCTGATAAGCCCCTTATCAACGAGCTCTTCCAAAGCGTGAAGGGTCTCCTCTATCTTTTTCCAGCTTTCCCCCGGCCAGTGGAGGAGGTAGAGGTCTATGTAGGTACCGAGTCTCTTTACGCTGGCCCTCGCGGCTTTCCTGGCTTTTTCATAACCGAAGTTCGTCGGCCAGACCTTGCTGATGATGAAGATTTCCTCCCTGTCAAAGCCCTTTATTGCTTTTCCAACGAGCTCTTCGCTGTGGCCCGCTCCGTAGAATTCGGCAGTATCGATGAGGTTCATTCCAAGCTCAAGGCCGTAACGGAGGACTTCAACGCTTTCTCTATCCCTTGAGTAGTCGGGACTCTCATAGCCACCGATTCCCCACGTCCCCATTCCTATTGAAGTAACCTTGTCATCGCCTATCCTCTTGAGGTCAGAAACCCGTGGCATTCTTCACACCGCAAAAATTAGGAATCCTAACTTAATTAAAGTTTCCGTCTAAACGCTAAAATGGCCAGATGTGTGGAGCGAAGGTTTATAAAAGCGTGGCCGTTGGGGGAGTGGGTGATACTATGGATCCAATGTCTAAGGTTTTTGAAGAGGCCAAGAAAAATCCAAAGATGAAGAAAAAGCTCAGGGTAAAAGCCATTTTTTCATTGGTGTTGCTCGTGGCATTCATGGGTGTTATCTTTATAACTTTGGGGACGCTCATATCTTCCAAACAGGGGCATTTCTTAGGAATGACTCAGCTCGACTTTTTGAAACTTAGGGCTAGATATGGAATTTTCATGATGGTTTTGATAACAGCTCACCTGTTGATGAACAGAAGTATAATGAAAAAAGAGTTTGAGCTACTGTTCGGTTAGACTTCCTCGAGCTTCTTCCTTATTTCTTCTGTGTTTTTCCTCGTTTCTTCGAGTGCGTTCTTTAGCTTCTCCAACTCAACCTTGAACTCGTTCAGCGTTTTGTTCACCTGATAGAACGCAAAGATTAACACGACGAGGATGATAAGGCCGAGGATTATACTTATCCATCCGCTGGGTGTTGACATGTATCCTCCCCCCCAAGGCATTTTCATCCCTCCAGGCGCTTTACAACGTCGTTGTCTATGACCAGCTTGAAGGGCTTGGCCCGATAGTACTTCTTGGCCCTCGGGTCGTCGGGCTCAAGTCGAAGCTCGCTCTCGACAAGGCCGGCTTTTTCAAGCTTTTTGAGGTGCAGATAGAGAAGTTGCCTCGAAATTCCGAGGGTCTTGGCGAGCTCGTAAACGTACCACTCCTTTTCACAGAGCAACTTTAGTATCTTAACCCTCACTGGATTTGAGAGTGCATCACAAAACCTTGCCAGCTCCTCGATACTCTGCACCATGGTCAACACCGCTGATTGGGCCTGGAGGGGGTTAGGAAAAAAGAGATAAAAAGCTTTCCGCTCAACCAACAATACTCCTGTATTCGTCTTCACTCAGTACTTGTGGTGTGTAGGTAATACCATACCTGTTCTGGAGCAACCTTGTAAAGGCTCTTAGGTGGTTCTCACTTCCGTTTCTCAGGCTCTCAAAGACGGCCTTTATGTCTTGGTTGTCCACGTGCTTTAGCCACTCGTCCAGATCCTTGATGTCAATCTCCTCAATCAATGCACCCACTTTAAGGGCTTCAACGTCGCTTTCACTCCCCTGTGCAACGAGCTTTTCGTAGAGTTCCCGCATTTCCGTGCTGTTGAATTCGCCAACTCCCATCCCTGCAACGGGGTCGGTCAGGTTGTATTTCTTAATGAGCTCGAGCACCATGTCCATATGGGTCTGCTCGCTCCTCGCTATGTTCTCGAATATTGGGAGCCCCGTCTTGTTATAAAGTGTAAGATACACGTCTCTGGCGAGCTTCTCTTCCTCCCTCATATAGAGTATTGCCTCGACCTCCTCCGGGCTCAGATTTTCAACGGGATACGCCGAGACGTCCACTACTCCTGTGCTTGCACCGGCCCCGTAGCCTTTATCCGCAGGAGGGCCCATGGTAGCCGAGCCCGTGCCGGTTGTCGTGCTTGAGCTCGTTATACATCCGGCTCCAAAGATGGCCAGGAAGAGGAGGGCCATCAGGAGGAAACCCGTCCTTCTCATCCGTTCTCACCCCGAAGCTCCGCTATAATCTCCTCCAACATGGCCTTGAACTCCTCCCTGTCCAGGTCGTACTTGTACTCAATCTCAACGAGCTTCTCGTCCGGGGTTGCCTCTATTCCCTTCTCCTTCAGCTTTTCTATCAGCGCGTCTGTTGAAACGTTGAACTCCTTGGCGAGCTCCTGGACGGTGTAGTACTTCATCATCGTGCCCGTTATGTAGACCGTTGAGTTAGTTGATTCTTCATAGTATGAGTCATACGATTCGTATGTTGTTTCCTCTTCGCCCGTATACGCTGAAAACGCCTGGAACCCAACTGCTATGAGCAGTATTGGAATTATCAGGCCAGCCACCACCTTTGCCTTTGAGCTCTTAAATGCGGACTTCAGCATTACGAGCATACTCCTGAATCCCACCGCCAGGTGGACTCCAACGAGGCCAATCATGATGAAGCCCAGATACGTGTGAACGTTGGTGAGAG
>NZ_JALVAO010000028.1 GCF_027011145.1 Thermococcus sp.
GACGTATTCTCCCAGCTCCCTGAATTTAGCTTCGTCGAAGCTCTCCGTGTGGAGCTGAACCGCGCAGTCGGCTTCTTTTGCCAGGCTCATACCGTACTTCATCAGCTCGATGCTGGCATTCCATATCTCCTCGCTCACCTCGTAGTGGGGCCTCCCGATTTCTCCTATCGCTACTGCTTTTCCCTCAAAGCAGAGCTTCTGGGCGTATTCCAGAGCTTTCATCACCTCGTTTTTGGCGTATTCAAGGCCCTTTTTCTCGGCCAGATGGACAAACTCCGCCGGGTGAACACCCACAACAGCGAAGGCCTTCACCGGCGTTTCGCGGTTTATCCTCTCGACGAGCTCAAGGTGAAAGTCCATTGCCTTCATGAAGTCCTCCGCTTTCAATCCCGGAAAGCCGTAGTCGTGGGCAGTCTTGTAGACAACCATCAGGTGCGTTCCGCCAGCTCTGTGGAACTGCTTGACAGCCTCAAGGAAGAGGCCCTTGAAAGGATCAACGTGGAAGTGATTATCTAGGATTATCATAGTTCTCACCCCTACGACTGGTAAACCTCGAGGAGGTCTCCCTTTTTAGCGTTTGTCCTCCCCTCAAGGATTAAGGCAACCCTGTCGCCGTCAACAGCGAAGTCAACCCTTTTCCTGTTCCTCTGGATTTCTCTGATTACAGCGATGCCTTTCCCCTTCACCTTGTAGCCCGGATAGACAACGCCCTCAACCGTGCCGATGAGCGTTTCCCTGCCAAAAACGGTTAAGACTTCGTCCACAAGGAACCTGCCCGCGGGATTTCGAGAGGCTATGAACTCTCCGCCCGCATCTTTCTTTTCCGGTCGTTTCAGAAAGTCAAACAACCCCATACTCCCACCGGAGGAATTTGGAATAGAAGAACAAAAGCTTATCCCTTAAATCGGGCTCCCAAACTCCAAGTTAGGAACCTTTTGTTACAAACTTGTGCTTCAATGCACATTTATAAACATAGAAAGCCAACAGCTTTTCACAAACGGTGATGGGTATGGAGGACCTTGGGTACCTTTCAGAGTATCCCCCCGAACCAAGTTCACTGATTCCCCTCCTCCAGAGAACCCAGGAGCGCTTCGGATACCTGCCGAGAGAGGCCCTTGAGGAGATAGCCAATTACCTCGGAATTCCCCTGAGCAGGGTCTACGGTGTGGCTACATTCTACGCCCAGTTCCGCTTTGAACCCCTCGGGGAAATACGTCATCAAAATCTGCCATGGAACGGCCTGCCATGTGAACGAGGCAATCACGATTGCACAGGCCATAACGGAAGAGCTCGGCATAGAAGAAGGCCAGACGACAGAGGACGGGCTGATAACACTTGAACGCGTTGCCTGCCTCGGTTGCTGTAGTTTAGCGCCCGTGGTCATGATAAACGACAAGGTCTTCGGAAAGCTAACCCCCGACAAAGTCAGGAAACTCGTCAAAAGGCTCCGGGAGGGGAAGCTTGATGTCTGAGGTAAAGGCCATAGCCGTCGGCATGAACTCCTGCGGAATAGCGGCGGGAGCAAAGGAAACCTACGAGGCCATAAAGGCCGAACTGGAGAGAAGAAACCTCGACGTTAAGCTCAAGATAGTCGGCTGTGTGGGCATGTGCTACCGCGAACCCCTCGTTGACGTCATAACCGAGGACGAGATTATCACCTACGGTCACGTTGACCCGAAGAAAGTTCCGAGGATTATAGAGGAGCACGTGATAAACGGGAAACCCATTGAGGAGTGGATAGTCAAACGCGACTGGTGGGAAAACGGCGAGAGGAAAACGTGGGACGTTGACGGCTACTTTTCCAAGCAGGTAAAAATAGTGCTGGAGAACTCAGGCTACATAAACCCAGAGGACATTGAGGAATACATAGCCGTTGGAGGATACGAGGCGCTGAAAAAGGCCCTCAAGATGGAGCCGGAAGAGATAATAGACATCATAACGAAGTCCGGACTAAGGGGAAGGGGTGGCGCGGGCTTCCCAACGGGTTTGAAGTGGAAGTTCACGAGGGAAGCCAAAGGCGACGAAAAGTACATCATCTGCAACGCCGACGAGGGCGACCCCGGAGCCTTTATGGACAGGAACGTCCTTGAGGGCGACCCTCACCGCGTTATTGAGGGCATGATAATAGGCGCCTACGCGATTGGGGCAACCAAGGGCTTCATCTATGTGAGAGCAGAGTATCCACTCGCCATCAGAAGGCTGAAGATAGCCCTGAAGCAGGCCCGCGAGAGGGGATTCTTGGGGGAGAACATACTCAGTTCAGGCTTCTCCTTTGACATCGAGATAAAGGAAGGGGCTGGAGCCTTCGTCTGCGGTGAGGAAACGGCGCTGATAGCATCTATAGAGGGCAAGCGTGGAATGCCGAGGCCGAGACCACCATATCCAGCTCAAAAGGGCCTCTTCGGAAAGCCGACAAACATAAACAACGTCGAGACGTGGGCAAACGTCCCCTGGATAATAAGGCACGGATGGGAGGCGTTCGCATCCCTCGGAACCGAGAAGAGCAAAGGCACCAAAGTCTTCGCACTGTCGGGCAAGATAAAGCACAGCGGGAACGTCGAGGTTCCAATGGGAACGACGCTGAGGGAGATACTCTACGACATAGGCGGTGGCACAAAGACAGGAAAGAGGATTAAAGCGCTCCAGCTCGGCGGGCCTTCAGGAGGTTGCATCCCGGAGAGCCTATTTGACACGCCGGTAGACTACGAGAGCGTGAACGCGACGGGGGCCATAATGGGGAGCGGTGGAATGGTCGTCATGGACGAGGATACGTGTATGGTTGACGTTGCCAAGTTCTTCCTAGACTTCACGGTCAAGGAGTCCTGCGGAAAGTGCACTTTCTGCAGGATTGGCACTAAGAGAATGCTCGAAATCCTGGAGAGATTCACCGAGGGAAAGGCGACGGAAGAAGACCTCGACAGGCTTGAGAGACTCGCCCATCACGTCAAGGCCGGTTCGCTCTGCGGTCTCGGACAGACCGCCCCTAACCCCGTTTTGACGACGCTCCGCTACTTCAGGGACGAATACCTGGCCCATATCGAGGGGAAATGCCCCGCAATGGTCTGCAAGCCCCTCATAAGGTACGTCATCGTTCCCGAGAGGTGCACCGGCTGTACTGCATGTGCAATCTTCTGCCCGGCCAAGGCAATAACCGGCGAGAGGCTTAAGCCCCACGAGATAGACCAGGAGAGATGCATCAAGTGCGGAACCTGCTACGAGGTCTGCCGGTTCAACGCGATAGAAATCCTTACGGGGGGTGAGTGATATGGTAAAGCTCATCGTTGACGGGAAAGAAGTTGACGCCCCTAGAGATAAGCCCCTAATAGAGTTCCTGCGGGAGATTGGCCACGTCCCGGGCTTCTGCTACACTGGAGAGCTTGAACCCTACGGTTCCTGTCGTCTATGCCTCATCGAGACGGAGAGAGGAATAACTACGGCGTGCACCCTTAAACCTGCGGAAGGAATGCGAATAGAGACACTGAGCGAGAAGGTCATCGAGATGAGAAGAAGCGCCCTTGAGCTTCTTCTTTCGAGCCACTACGGGGATTGTATAGGCCCCTGTCAGGACGCCTGCCCGGCTCATGCAGATATACAGAGCTACCTCGCACTCATAGCGATGGGCAAGTATCACGAGGCCGTTAAGCTGATGAAGGAGAAGTACATCCTCCCGGCGGTGCTCGGAAGGGTCTGCCCGGCCTTCTGCGAGGAAGCATGCAGGAGAAACCTCGTGGACGAGCCTGTGGGGATAAGGCTTGCGAAGCGCTTCGCAGCGGACTACGACCTTGAGAATGGCCCCTGGATGCCTGAAATACCGCCCTCGACGGGAAAGAGGATTGCAGTTGTTGGAGGCGGACCTGCTAGCCTCGCCTGCGCCTACTACCTCAGGCTGAAGGGTCATGAGGTTACCATCTTCGAGGCCATGCCCCAACTCGGCGGAATGACTCGCTACGGCATTCCAGAGTACAGACTTCCGAGGGATGTCCTTGATAGGGACATAGCGACCGTGATAAACACTGGAATAAGTGTAAGAACCAACACAACCCTCGGCAGGGACGTGAGCTTAGAAGAGCTGAGGGAAAACTACGACGCCGTTTTCTTGGCCATCGGAGCGTGGAAGAGCAGAAAGATGGGGATTCCCGGGGAGGACCTCAAGGGGGTAATGCACGGCATAGAGTTCCTCAGAAAGGTGAACACAGGAGAGAAAGTAGAGCTCGGTGAGCGCGTTATAGTGGTAGGCGGTGGGAACACCGCGATGGACGTCGCAAGGACTGCTCTGAGGCTCGGTGCAAAGGTTACTGTTGTCTACCGCCGTTCAAAGGCAGAGATGCCGGCAAACGAGCGCGAAGTGGAGGAAGCCATGGAGGAAGGCGTTGAGTTCCTCTTCCTGACCAACCCCGTCAGAATTCTCGGCGATGGAAGGGTAGAGGAGGTAGAACTAATCAGGATGCGCCTTGGCGAACCGGATTCAAGCGGAAGAAGGAAGCCTATCCCAATTGAAGGCTCGGAATTCCGCGTCAAGGCCGACAACGTGATTCTGGCGATAGGTCAGCACTGTGACGAGGAGTTCCTGAGGGGTCTTGGAATTGAGACGAGGCGGGGAAGGGCTGTTGTTGAGGAGATTACACTTCAGACGAACCTTCCGGGAGTCTTTGCCGGTGGAGACCTAGTTCTCGGGCCCTCAACGGTCATCGAGAGCATAGCAACGGGAAGAAGGGCGGCGATAATGATAGACCTATACCTCAAAGGTAAGCTCGAGAAGGCAAGGGAAGTCCTTATGGAGCCGGAGAAACACATCGAGGAAATTCTCGAGGACGGAGAACTCTACGAACTCCTCTTCGACCTCAAGCCCTACAACCACTGGAGATATGTAAGCGAGGAGGACTACCGCGAAACGAAGAGAAGACCGAGGGCCAAGGCGAAGCTCACCGACCCAGAAAAGAGGATTACTGGCTTTGAGGAAGTAGAGAAAACGTTGAACGAAAGCGAAGCAAGGAGAGAAGCCTCGCGCTGTATGAGCTGCGGCTGTCTGGCCGTCTTCGACTGCAGGCTGAGGGAGTACGCGACAATCTATAACGTGAAGCCCCAACTGGGCAGGGGAGAAAAGCGCTTTGAGGTTGATGAAAGTCACCCGTATATAACCCTCGACCCCAACAAATGCGTCCTCTGTGGCCTCTGCGTCCGTTTCACCCAGGAAATTTCAGGCGAAGGACTGATAGACTATTTGTTCAGGGGCTACAACACAAGGGTCGGACCACCGCTCGGAGATAAGATGGCAGACCTAAGGGGAAGTTTCGTTGGGGAGCTGGCGGATATCTGCCCGGTCGGGGCGATAGTGGAAAGACCACCCCTGACAAAGCCCGGCCCATGGAAAACGGAAAAAATTAGAACAGTTTGTAACGGCTGTTCCTTTGCCTGCGAAATGGCAGTTGAAGTCTACGCGGGAACTCTCGTAAGGGCTTCAAGTGTCGAGAACTCGTGGAACAGATACATCTGCGACATTTGTAGGTTTGAAAGGCCCTGGGAGAAGTCTCTTAAGGGCCCCCTCCTCAACGGAAGACCTGTGAGCTGGGAAGAGGCTAAGAGCTTCATTGAAAAGGAAAATTACGCCCTGATTCTGACGCCTGACCTAACCAACGAGGAAATAGAGGCCCTGAAGTCCTTCGCCAAGCAGAGGGGTATTCCAATAGGGTCAACAGTGAGCGGAAGCTCCTCAACGGCGACCCTCTATGACGTCAGGAAGGCGAGGCGTGTCCTTCTCATGGCAGACCCGGAGAAGTTCCCTCTACTCAAGGTTCTCCTGAGAGGGAAGGAAATCGTCGAAGAGAGCTACGACCTGGCGGTGGTTGAGGGACCTGCAGAACCGCTCGATGTCCCAACGCTTATACTCCGGAAGGGTGCAAACGCCGAAGGTCTGCTGAGGGCGGGGATAACCGGCATACCAAAGGCCGAGCGTTACGTAGTTGTTTCAAACGAGCCCGTTGAGCTACCGGGGGACGTTCTCTTGGTCCCCGCAGGAAAATGGGCCGAGAAAAGCGGGACCGTGACCCACGCCCTTGGAATTGATATAAAAGTCGGGGTAAATGGGGGTCGTTCCCCTCTGGAACATTTCTTTTAGCTTTTTCAGCTCTTTCTACCACCACTCCATTATGTCAGAAGGTTGGAGAAAAACTTCATCTCTTCCCTCGAGGAGTGTAAATATAGACTTCCTGAATTTTAAGAGAAACATGTCCCCATGATCATGAAGCTCAATTACCGACGTGGCAACACCCTCAAGAAGAGGTAGTGGGTTTGTTGGAAAGCCCTTGATAACGTTACCCTCAATTATGTTGAGTGTCATTCTTTTTTCATTCCCCAAGGTTTCTTTTAGGTGGTTTACTATGACGTAGACGCCTTTAATATCCCTCTGAAAACCAAGGAGTCTCTCGAACCCGGTGACTATGTAAACATACTTCTCATCACCCATAGCCTTCGCTATGGCCTTCTCTTTTTTCTGGAGGTAGAGCGCGGGATCCGCCTCAAATTGGATTTTATCGACAACGTTGCCAACCTCATCTATGCCACCGATCTTTAGAACTCCGACATGCTCCATTGGAGGCATGAGTCCCATAATGTCGAAGTGCTTTACATAACCCGCAAAGGTGTCAAATATGTCTTCAACAAGAACGGGAAGACCAAGATTGTAGGAATGATTCAAAAGTGTATAAAGAGTAAGTTGGGCTCCAATTGAAGAATAGTTTTCAACCAAGGTGAGACCACCAAACTGAACTGAGTTAAACATTGAAAGAACATCGTTTTTTGAGGCAACACCTTTGAGCTCAACTCCTGCCACGGAAAACACCTCCAACGTCTATGGTGAATCCTCTCCCGATCAGGTCAAGATCTGGACTGCGGAGTATAGACAACTTAACTCCCGTTGGGTAACTGTGAAAAGTCCAAACACTTGTGGCGATTCTTCTCAACTCAAGCCATACATAAGGTGGAAGACTTCGCATAAGCTCAGTATGGAGCATATAGAAAGCTTTCCTGCGTTTATCTCCAACATATCGCTGAATCCCGAGGAGGAACCTGTAAAAATCTCGGACATCTCTAACGAAATAAAGAAGACTTTCCATGCCCAAAGCTATGTTTACAGCTGATTTATCGAATTTTTCAACTGTGTTTGAAAATACTTTGTTATAGTTTCTCAACAAAACTCTTGGATCGGGGTGAAATATTACACGTTGAATTTTACCACCAACTTCCTTTTTTCCACCCGTTTTGAGAATATGAGCATGGGTAATGTCAACATTAAGGCCCAACATTCTGGAATGAACAAGAATCGTATACAAACAATCAAAGTTATCATCTACTAGAAAGGGAATCTCCTTCTCCCGAGTATAATCGGCCAAAAGTTTGAGGGCAAACTCTGGAACATATGAAGTGTTATACTCAACAATGACAGTCTCTCCAGGTTTTACAATTTCCAAGAGTTCTTGAACATCAACTTCCATTGCAACCCCACAACTATAAGTAAAGACATGCAACTATAAAAACACTTCCCTGTCACAAATTTAAACACTTCTTTATAAGCATCTAGGCCTTATAGTCAAGTGGTTGTCTATATTAAAAGTTGAACTTATAAAGTGAAGTAAAGGGGATTATATTACAGCAGGAATCCCAGGAATCCTCGGGAAGGGCTGAACCTCCGCTATGTGTTTTGCCCCGACAATGTAGCGGACGAGTCTCTCTATTCCAATCCCGGCCCCGGCGCTTGGTCTTAGAAGGCCTGCCCTGGCAACCTCGAGGTATGACCTAAAAGCTTCCTCGCTCAGACCGGAGGAGCGTATTTTGGCAAGTATCTTTTCGTACTCCCACTCCCTTTCTCCTCCGCTGGAAACCTCACCGTAGCCCTCCGGAAGATAGAGGTCGTAGTTCCTCCAGATTCCGTCAACTTCCCTGTCGTAGAACTCCCTTGGAATCCCCGTTATCCAGAAGGGCTCTCCCAAAGCTCTGCTCGCTTCCTCCTCGCTTCCAAACTCCTCCCTGATTTCCTCGATGGTAAACCTTTTGAATGGTCTCTTCACCTTTGGCAGTTCCCTCTCAAAGGACTCCCAAACCACAGGTCTAAGCTCCCTGAAAAGGCCCGAGATCAGCTCCTCTATGAGACCCATAACATCGTCCATGCTCGCCCCAGCGATTTCCATGTCGAGCTGGGTGAACTCGTATGCGTGCCTGCCATCGTCCGCTTCCCTGCCTTCGAGCCTTATGTTCGGCGAGAGGACGAAGAGCCTGTCAACTCCCATGGCTATTGCAATCTGCTTGTGGAGTATCATGCTGTGAGTCAGTCTCAGCTTCTCGCCGTAGATTTCAACTTCCGGTGGCTTCAGGGCCTCTCCCGCGGCAGGGTCCGGCCAGAGGGGGTCGGTTATCGAGCTCAGAACAATGGGAAGTAGCCATCGGAAGCCCCTCTTTGAAAGCTCGCCGGTAAGGTAGGCAATCGCCCTCGTCTGAACCTCAGCTATTGGGTCAATTTTCCTGCTTACAATTTGGAGAGCGTTCATGTTAATCACCAATTTTTCGTCAAGTTGTTTGGGGTTTATTGCCTTTGTGCAAAAATCCTTGAATTTTTGCCAAAAATGATAGAAATTGAGCAAATTTTTTGATGAAATTCCTAAATTTTAAGATTAAATTATCATAATTTCAATGAAGCTCAGGGAGCCAAACGGCAGAGTTATAACTCCCGAAGCGGAATACCCCCGGTGGAAGCCATGGGCGTCTACATCTTTAAGCCAGAGGATTTGATACGCTACGGTTCGGCAAGGCCCGAGCAGATGGAACTCCTGAAGGAGGAAATCCTAGCCAAGAGGGACGTTCTCATCGCCGGCACGAGCAGGAGCGGAAAGACGAAGCTCGTCGAGGCGCTCCTCCACTACGTTCCTGAGGAGTGGAAGGTTGCCGTCGTTACCGCCTACGGCGAGTTCAAACCCTTCAGGAAGAACATCGAGATCATCGATACTGCATTCGACCAGAGGAGCACTGATGAGAGAACAGATGAAGTCATTGAAAAAATAAGAAAAATAAAGCCGGACTACGTTGTTATAGACACCCTTCACACCATCAGCGTTCCGAGGGTTCTTGACGAGCTGATAGATGACTATGCCTTCATCGTAACGTCCCTGGCCATGAGCGACGACCTGAAGGCTGAAACAATGCACTGGCTCGGGATAGATGAGAACACCTTCAACCGCTTTGACATCCTCGTGGAGCTGAGCAGGGACTGGAGGACCGGAATGAAGAAGATAAACAGGATTTACAGGATAAAGGACGGGGAGTTAATCCCGGTAATTTAATCCCTCCACAATTTTTTGAAAACTTTAAGGTAGCCCTTTCTCCAGGCCAAGTAGAGAACCCCGTTGAAAGCCAGCGTTGTCAATAGCGCAAGGCTCAGGGAGCTGAACGTTATTCCCGCCATGCTGTACTGGGTTCTTCTGAACATTCCGAGGGAAACGTAGTCCTCCGGGGTCATGTGCCTCATTTTCAGTTCCGCCCTGACGGTTCCATTCTCGGGCTGAAGGGAGAGCATGTGGTTCCACGTTACGACGTAGAGCTTAACGTGGGTCCCGTTTTCAGCGCAGTTGGGGACAGTAACGTTCCGTTCAAGCCAGAGGCATTTTCCACCAGGGAGGAGTTTCCCGTGAACCTCAACGTGGCCCCTTGTCTGGAAGTAAAAGGCGCCGTCTTCCGGGTTTATCTTGAACACCTCTATGTCCTGCGTTGCCCCGCTGTAAACGAGACCCCTGAAAAAGCGGTAGAGCTTGTCTATGACCGAGTTAGAGAAGTACTCGTCCCGCCAGACGATGTAGTACTGAATCGTCCCGTTACGAGATACCATGTAGAGGATTCCCTGGGGCATATCGCCCGGCTCGGCGTAAACTACCGGGCTGTATTCCTTAACTTTCTCGGTCTCCCACGGCAGGTAGCCCTCAAGGGAATAACCGCTGGATGCGAGGCCTACAAACCAAAAAAGGAGCGTGTTCAGAATCAGCCAGAGAACGATAAGACCGACCTTTCTCTTTGAAACCATAGTCTTTCACTAAAATGAAAAGGTGGAAGTCAGCCCTTAAGCTTTTCTATGACCTCCCTGAGGTTGTCGAGCATCTCCCTTATGTCGTCGAAGGTCATGTAGCCCATGTTTCCAATCCTGAAGGTCTTCTCTGCCACGCTTCCGTAGCCTTTAGCCAGCTCAAATCCGCGCTCGCGCATGGCGTTGTAAACGTCTATTCCCTTCATTCCCTCGGGGACCACAACGGCGGTAATGGTGGGACTCTCGTAACCGGGCTCGGCCAGAATTCCTAGGCCCATCTCCTTGACTCCGTTCCTTATCATCTCGCTCCTCTTCCTGTACATGTCGAGCCATTTCTTCTTTCCGCCCATCTTTTCGATTATCCTCAGGACGACGTTGAGGCCGAATATCTGCGGGAGCGGTGGAGTTGATGGCGTTCCCTTCTTCTTCTCGTTGAACTTCTTGTAGAGGGGCAAATCGAAGTACCAGCCGCGCTCCGGCATCTTCTCCGCTATCTCAAAAACCCTCTCGCTCACTGCCGCGACAGCAAGTCCCGGCGGAACGCCGAAGGCCTTCTGACTGCTCGCGAAGACGAGGTCAATGTCCCACTTGTCGAACCTTATGTCTGCTCCCCCCATGGCCGAAACCGCATCGACGAAGAGGAGCTTGTCGTGCTCCTTAACTACCTTCGCCAGCTCCGGGAGCGGGTTGAGGACACCGGTGGATGTCTCGTTGTAGGTTATCGTTACCGCGTGCACCTCTGGATTCTTCCTCAAGGCATCGTCGAGCTCCTCCGGCTTAACCGCCTGCCCGGGTTCCTTCTCAAGGATTACGGCCTTCCTGCCGTTGGCCTCGACAACATCTGCAAAGCGCTTTCCAAAGGCCCCTATAATAGTGACGAGAACCTTTTCACCCCTTGGTATCGTGTTTCTAACAGCTGACTCCATGAATCCGGTTCCAGAGCTCGGAAAGAGAATTATCTCGCCTTTATCTGCCTCAAGGAACTTCTTCAGCCTCTCGAGGGTGTCAACGTGGACGGCTTTAGCCTCGGCAGAGCGGTGGCTGAACATCTGGACGGACATTATCGCGAGAACCTCGGGGAAGCAGGCAACAGGACCAGCTGTGAAGAGCTTGTACTTTGGCTTCACCATCTCGTAGACTTCCCTGTAAGCGTCTTCATAGGTCATGTCGAAGCGTAACTCCATCTCAATCACCTCGGAGAGCTTTGGGGAGATGATGTAAAAAGGCTTCGTTCGGCTATTTGCGAAAAATCGGAACGTTATCACGTCTTTTTGAGGAGATTTTCGAAAAACCTTCGAGGGGAGAATCCTTTTAAGTCAAGCACATAGCGTTCAAAAGGTGGTCTAATGGAGCGGAAGCGCCTCGCCGGAATAGTCCTGCTCATCGTCTCGGCCTTCACCGGAACCATAGCCTTTCGCTTAGCTACCCCCGCCATAGCGTTCTACACCCGCGACGTTCTAAAGGCCAGCATGCTGGCTGTTTCCCTCGTTTCGATGTCCTTCGTTCTGGCGAGGGCCTTCTCCTCAGTCCTCGGCGGTTTTATGCTTGAGAAGGGGAAAAAGCTCGTCTATCTCGGTGGATTCGCCATGATGGGAAACGCCCTGGCCGTTCAGCTCTACCCCCTGACATCGAGCTGGCTTCAGGTTTTCGGGATAAAGCTCCTCAACGGATTTCTCAACGGGATAAGCTGGCCTATGGCCCAGTTCGTTCTAGCCGTTACAACGCCGAAGGAAATAAGGGCGAGGGTCACAGCGGTTTACTTCTTCTTCGGAAGCATCGCCTCGCTCCTCGGCAACTACGTCTATGCATACACAGTAAACCTCGGATTAACAAGACAGATGTGGATTTCCTCGGCCTTTTTCGTTCTGACTGGCCTTATAATGCTCCTCAGCTACTACCTCCTCTATGGGGAGATAACTCCCAGAAGGAAGAAGACGTCCAATGGCGAGAGACCAAGCTTGAACCCGAGGAGGATTTTAATCATCGCCTCGCTCATGGCAATTATAGTGGCCTTCACCTCCGGCGAGATAACCTACGTCTACGTCTCCGAGGCCCTTGGGCTGAGCAGGGAAAGAACCGCCGTGCTCCTCGGCTGGACCGGTTTCCTGTCAGCTCTGCTGAGCTACTTCGTCTCGTGGCTTGCCGATGTTAGAAGCGAGGCAATGATGGTAAGACTGACGGCTCTGCTGGCGGGTATATCACCAATTCTGGCCTCGATAAAGACCGCACCAACTGTCTTCCTCGGGATTTTTCTGACCCTCTTTGCCTTTCAGAGCTTCCGCCCGATTTCAAGGAAGGTTTTGGCAAGCTATCACCGCTCCTCGCTCGCTATAGGCGGTGTCAATGGCCTCCAGAACATCTCGACCTTCGTTGGCGGAATGCTCTTCGGCCTTGCCTATTCGCTGGGCGAAATTCACTCCGTCGTTACACTGAACATCGCCCTGCTCGTCTTCCTTCCAGTTTCTCTTGGACTCATCGTTGAGGGGGTGAAGGTTGGGGAGGAGTAGGCCTCCAAAACTTTTATAAGGAACTCAACTCGTCTGAGTTTAGGCTTAGCTTACGCTCATTTGGAGGTGAGATTATGGGACTTAGGCCAGCGAAGATTGATAGGGACGTTGACAAGCCCGCTTACACGAGAAGGGAATACATACGCGGTGCCCCGGGACCGAAGATAACGATATTCGATATGGGCAACCTTTCGGCGGAGTTCCAATACGAGGTCAGCCTCCACGCCGAGCAGGCAATGCAGATAAGGCAGAACGCCCTTGAGGCGATTCGTATACAGGTCAACAGGTACCTCCAGAAGAACGTCGGAAGGAGCAACTACCACTTTAAGATACGCGTTTTCCCCTTCCAGGTGCTTAGAGAGAACCCGATGGCTACCGGAAGGAAGGCCGACCGTTACGGAAATGGTATGCGCAGACCCTTCGGAAAGCCCATTGGATTAGCGGCAAGGGTTAAGAAGGACCAGAAGATTCTCACAGTCTGGGTCAACGAGAACCACCTCAAGTTCGCCCTTGAGGCAATGAGAAGGGCCAAGATGAAGCTTCCATACTCAGCTTACTACAGGATTTACGACAAGGAAGGGAACGACGTCACCACCAAGGTTCTCTCCACGATGAAGCGCTGAGTTCTTTCTACTTCCTCTTATACCAAATTGTTATTAAATGCCATTTCTCATTTTAAACCGGTGGGTAGCATGGTAAGTTCACATTTTAGGGGGCTATTACTCAAACTCGGCCTTCCCGAGGAGAGACTCAGCGTCCTCGAAGGGAAAGGGGGACTAGAAGAGGACGAGTTTGAGGGGGTCAGGTACGTCCGCTTCCGCGATTCCTCGAAGGGGTTTAGAAGGGGAACGGTCGTTTTTGAGGACGGAACAGTCGTTTCGGGCTTTCCCCACATAAAGAGAATCGTCCAGCTTAAGAATGGAGTGAAGAGGATATTCAAGAACAAACCGTTCTACGTCGAGGAGAAGGTGGACGGCTACAACGTGCGCGTCGTTAAGGTCAAAGACAAAATTCTGGCCCTAACGAGGGGTGGTTTCGTCTGTCCCTTCACAACCGAGCGAATTCTCGACTTCATCACTGAGAACTTCTTCAGGGATTATCCAAATCTGATTCTCGTTGGCGAGATGGCAGGTCCCGAGAGCCCTTACCTCGTCGAGGGGCCACCTTACGTGGAGGAGGACATAGCCTTTTTCCTCTTTGACGTCCAGGAGAAGGGAACCGGAAAGAGCCTGCCGGTTGAGGAGCGCTACAGACTGGCTGAAGAGTACGGAATCCCCCAGGTCGAGCGCTTTGGTCTCTTTGATAGAACTAGAACCGACGAACTCATGGAGCTCATCGAGAAGCTGAGCGAAGAGGGAAGGGAAGGCGTTGTAATGAAGACACCGGACATGAGAAAAGTGGCCAAGTACGTAACTCCCTATGCCAACATCAACGACATAAAGATAGGCTCCAAGATTTTCTTTGACTTACCCGGGGGATACTTCATGGGGAGGATAAGCAGGGTGGCCTTTTACATAGCCGAGAAAAAACTCAGGGGCGAGGAATTCGAGGGATACGCGAAAGCCCTTGGGGAGGCCCTCCTAAGGCCCCTCGTGGAGAGCATCCTCGAGGTGTCCCAGGGCCACGATGTCGAGGAGACATTCACCGTGAGGGTGAAGAACATAAGCACTGCCCACAGAATGGTGAGCCACTTCGAAAGGCTCGGCCTCAAAATCCACATAGAGGACATTGAAGACCTCAGGAACGGCTACTGGAGGATAACCTTCAAGAGGCTCTACCCCGACGCAACCCGCGAGATAAGGGAACTCTGGAACGGACTGGCTTTTGTTGACTGAGAAGCAGTATAGCGGGCCGGGCGGGATTTGAACCCGCGGCCACGGGGTTAAAAGCCCCGCGCTCTAACCAGGCTGAGCTACCGGCCCACCCCGAGGTGATAACAGGAGGAGTATTTATAAGCTTTATCCTAACTACCCAATCCTGTCCACTAACTGTTATAAGGGAATCACCATGAGTTATAAACTCAGGTGTTTGGCATGGAGGAGCATCATCTTTTTGATTTGTCTGACTACAAGGTTCTTATTCCCAAGAAACCCGACATAAAGTATCTCTACATCGAGATAACCAACCGGTGTAACCTTCGCTGTGAGATGTGCTTCAAGCAGTACTGGGACGACCCTGAGGGGGACATGGAATGGGAGCTGTTTCTAAAGATACTGGACGATGCCGAGGAGCTTCCGGAGCTTGAGATGATATACTTTGGTGGAATAGGCGAGCCAACCGTTCACCCGCGCTTCATGGACATGGCGAGGGAAGTAAAAAAGCGCGGTTTTGCTCTGGGAATAAGCACAAACGGCTTTTTACTGACGGATAAGAGGATAGAAGAGCTTGTAAAGCTTGGTTTGGACCTAATTTATTTCTCCATAGATTCAGTACCTACGCAACCCGTTGATATCGGCCACATAAAGCCGGACTACACAAGCTCCCGCATAAGAAAAATCCAAGAGGTCAAGCGGGAACTCGGGAGAGACGTTCCGCACATTGGCGTTGAGGTTGTTGCAACGAAGGAAAATTACAAGGAATTACCTGAAATAGCCCACTACGTCGGTTCCCTTGGGGTGGATACCCTCTTAATCTCGAACCTGATTCCAATTACCAAAGAGCACGCTGATTTGATAGTTTACGACGGTTCCGTTGACATGAAACCAATCGTTGACAAACTTGAGGCCATATACCACGGCTACCTTCATAAGATAGCCGAGTTCTCCTTAAGGACGGAGCGTAGGTGTGAGTTCGTTGACAAAAAAGTTGCAGTTGTCAGGTGGGACGGGGAAGTCGCTCCCTGCTACCGTTTCCTCCACACATACCCTGAGATAGTCTTCGGCAGAGAGAAGAAGGTTTACGCGCATTCCTTCGGCAACGTCCGGGAGAAGAGTCTCGCCGAGATATGGACTAGCAGGGAGTACAGCTGGTTCCGCTACGTCGTTAAGAACTCCCTCTACCCGAGCTGTACAGACTGTCCCTTAAACGAATCCTGTTCCTTTGTGCAGGACACCCAATACGACTGCTGGGGTAACACACCCAGCTGTGCCGATTGCCTCTGGTCAAGGAGGATAGTGCTCTGTCCCATCCCTGAGAAGGGTATGAAGGGCTTCTGGTAGTTAAACAGAATAACTTACTTTGTCCATTCATGTTCCCTTTTTTGCTTTCGTCAAGTTTATTAGCATCAATGTACAAAAATGATTCGCACAACAGCTGGAGGCATCGAAGTATGTACGCCTACTGGGGTAAGATTTTGAGAGTAAACCTGACCGATGGGACGATAAAGGAAGAGCACTTCGACGAGAAGTTCGCAAGAAAATGGCTCGGGACGAGGGGCTTCGGAATCTATTATCTCCTCAAGGAGATGGACCCCACCGTTGACCCCTTCAGCCCGGAGAACAAGATAATTTATTCGACTGGTCCACTAACGGGAACGACGGCACCCACCGGTGGAAGGTACATGGTTATAACCAAGAGCCCGCTGACCGGTTACATAGCGATGGCAAACTCCGGTGGATTCTTTGGGGCAGAGCTAAAGTTTGCCGGCTGGGATGCTATAATAGTCGAAGGCGCCTCTGACCATCCGGTCTATCTCTACATCAACGATGAGAGCGTCGAGCTTAGAGATGCGAGCCACCTGTGGGGTAAGACTTCGAGCGAAACTGAAAAGGCCCTGAAGGAAGAAATCGGTGACAAGAGGATTCGCGTCGCGCTAATAGGTCCCGCTGGAGAGAACCTCGTTCGCTTCGCCGCTGTAATGAACGACGAGCATAGAGCGGCTGGAAGGGGTGGCGTTGGTGCCGTAATGGGAAGCAAGAAGCTGAAGGCTATAGTTGTTCGCGGACACAAGCGCGTTGAAGTCGCGGACAGGGCGAAGTTTACGAGCGTCGTCAAGGAGAAGACCGACAAGCTCAGAAACGACCCGACGGCGGGTGGAGGACTGCCCAAGTACGGAACTGCCGTCTTAGTCAACATAATCAACCAGAACGGTTTGTATCCGACAAGGAACTTCCAGTACAGCCAGTTTGAATACGCCGAGGAGCAGAGTGGCGAGGCCATGGCCGCTAAGTACCTCGTCAGAAACAAGCCCTGTTACGCCTGTCCAATCGGTTGTGGAAGAGTCAACAGGCTTCCAACCCTCGGCATAACCGAAGGACCAGAGTACGAGAGCATCTGGGCGCTTGGAGCCCACAACGGCATAAACGACCTCGCGAGCATAATCGAGGCAAACCACATGGCCGATGAGTACGGTATGGACACCATAAGCCTCGGTGGAACTCTAGCCACTGCCATGGAGCTCTACGAGAAGGGCCTCCTCAAGCAGGAGGACCTCGGAGAGGAAGCTCCGCCCTTCAGATGGGGCAACACTGAAGTTCTCCACTACTACATCGAGAAGATCGCCAAGAGAGAGGGCTTCGGAGACAAGCTTGCCGAAGGTGGCTACCGCCTGGCCGAGATGTACAACGGCGTTGAGTACTTCATGGGTGTGAAGAAGCAGGAGCTTCCGGCTTACGACCCGCGTGGAGCCGAGGGACACGGTCTTGGCTACGCCACCAACAACCGCGGTGGCTGTCACATCAAGCAGTACATGATAAGCCCCGAGATTCTTGGTTACCCATACAAGATGGACCCGCATGACATAAGCGATGAGAAGGTCAAGATGGTCATACTCTTCCAGGACCTTACGGCTCTCATCGACGCCGCTGGACTGTGTGTGTTCACCACCTTCGGTCTTGGAGCGGACGACTACCGCGACATGCTCAACGCGGCCCTCGGCTGGGACCTCTCCACAGAGGAGTACCTCAAGATAGGCGAGCGCATTTGGAACGCGGAGAGGCTCTTCAACCTCAAGGCCGGCCTTGACCCGCTTAAGGAAGACACCCTACCGAAGAGACTCCTTGAGGAGCCCGTTAGAAATGGTCCCAACAAGGGACACGTGGTTAGGCTCCACCTCATGCTTCCAAGATACTACAAGTTCCGCGGCTGGACCGAGGATGGAAAGATACCTGAGGAGAAACTCAAAGAGCTTGGCCTTGAGGAGTTCGAGTGAAGTCTCTTTTTCTTATTCCTTTCTAGCCATTAGCCATGTATTCTAAAACATGTTGAAGATGGACTAAACTGTTCACCCTTGTGATGTTGAAAATTCAACAATCCTTCGATGTTCAGAGTAGATTTTTCCAAAGATAAACAACACTTTGAGGATATATGCAACATTTTGATTAAATATCGAAATATTTATATAGCCCCACTGTCCAAAAATGCTCCTTGATGAGGGTTTTATACCCGAAAAGAATGAATAAGTTCAGAGGTGTACCATGATGAAGGAAGTTAAGGCCATTTTGTTGGCTGTGCTCCTCGTTGGTATGACATTTGGTTTCGCCGCAGCTGCATCAGTGGGGGGTAACTCACACCTTGCAACTCATACCCCAAAGAACTACGGACTACTGACTCCAAAGCTATTCCAGAAAGTTCAGGGAATGAATCCAAACAAGGAAATCAGTACCATCATTGTGTTCAATAGCCAGGCTGACAAAAACAGGGCTCTACCAATCCTCAAGTTCCTTGGCGCAAAGATAAAGTACAACTATCATGCCATCCCGGCTGTTGCCATCACGATACCGGTCAAGTATCTTCTGATTCTCGGTGGCCTTTCAGATGCGGGCATTATAAGCGGTCTCAGCGTACAGGGAATACAGTTCATACAGGACGACTACAAAGTCCAGGTTCAGGTCGACCTTGAGGGACTCGATGAATCCACCGCCCAGATATCAGCTCCCGAGGTTTGGAACGTTGGATACGATGGAAGTGGTGTTGTCGTTGCCGTCATCGACACAGGTATTGACGGCTCTCACCCGGACCTTCAGGGAAAAGTTATCGGCTGGAAGGACTTCGTTAACAACAAGACTACTCCCTACGATGACAACGGCCACGGAACCCACGTTGCGGGAATAATAGCCAGCACTGGTGCTGCCAGCGATGGAAAATACAAGGGTGTTGCACCAGGTGCCAAGCTCGTTGGCGTTAAGGTTCTTGGCGCTGATGGTAGCGGTTCAGTTTCCACCATAATAGCGGGTGTTGACTGGGTTATACAGCACAAGGACGAGTACAACATAAGCGTTATTAACCTCTCACTCGGTTCAAGCCAGAGCTCTGACGGAACTGACGCCCTCAGTCAGGAAGTTGATAAGGCCTGGGAAGCTGGAATCGTCGTTTGTGTTGCCGCTGGAAACAGCGGGCCTGACACCTACACCATAGGCTCCCCAGCCGCTGCTCCCGATGTGATAACCGTTGGAGCTGTTGACAAGAACGATGTCATAACAAGCTTCTCCAGCAGGGGACCGACCGCTGACGGCAGGCTCAAGCCTGAAGTCGTTGCTCCGGGTAACTGGATTATCTCCGACAGGGCGGCGGGAACTCAGCTAACCGACGAGCTCGTTGGGCAGTACTACGTTGCCGCCCCCGGAACGAGCATGGCTACTCCGCACGTTAGCGGTGCCGTTGCACTCCTCAGGGAGGCTCACCCTGACTGGACTCCCGATAAGATTAAGCACGTCCTTGAGATAACTGCAGACGTTGTCAACGCCAGCGCCATAGCGGGCATCGCCTACGGTGCGGGTAGGATAAACGTCTATGAGGCCCTGAACTATGACCAAGATTCAAAGGTCGTTATAACCGGTTACCTCGCCGACAAGCAGAACGTGACCAAGGAAGTTACCGTCAGCAGTGGAACCACTAGGATAGCCGCACTCCTTACCTGGGACAACCCGCAGGCAGACCTTGACCTCTACATGTACGATCCGAACGGTCAGCTCGTTGATTACTCATACACTGGCTACTACGGATTTGAGAAGGTCGCCTACAGGAACCCCACCCCAGGAACCTGGTACTTCGTCATCGCAAGCTACTCAGGAAGCGCTAACTACAACCTTGAGATTCTCGACGAGGGCGGAACCGTGACCGAGGGCTCCTCAAGTACTCCAAGCCAGCCAAGCACCCCGAGCACTCCGAGCAACACCACGACACCAACCAACAACACCAACACAACGCCAAGCACACCAACAACCCCGTCCAACCCGACTGTAGTCGTTAAGAACTTCACCGGAACCGTGAACTACGGAAGCTATGTAGTTGACACGGTCACCGTTGACAGCGGTGCAACCAAGATTGAGGGTTACCTCTACGGAAACAGCTACGATGACCTCGACCTGTACCTCTACGACCCGAACCAGAACCTCGTTACGAGCTCAACAACGTCAAGCTCAAACGAATACGTAAGCTACAACAATCCACAGCCTGGAACATGGTACTTCGTGGTCTACGCCTACAGCACCTACTACTGGTCGGCAAACTACTTCCTCCAGGTTAAGATATACTATGGCTGAAGTTTTTTTAACCCCCTCTTCTTTTTCCCATTTGGAGGTGTTGGAATGAAAAAGGTTCTAGCGGTTTTTTTAGTTACACTTGTAATCATACCCCTCTTTTACGCTCATCCCGTCAAAGGTGATGAAGTGCCGTACGTGTTTACCCCCACCATTCCGGCAACTGCGCTCTCAGCGATTGCACTGTACAAGGTTCACGAATACAAGTACGTTCTGGAGGCAGATACCTGGTTGATGATGCTTAAGACCCCAGATGGGGCATGGGCGTATCGCTACGGAATGGCTCCTCAGGCGAAATATACGGCCCTCGCATTAATGGCACTCATGAGGGGAGAGTCAATAGCCCGGGGTCTCTTCAACAGAACAATTCACCAGGGAATCTACTGGCTGATGTACAAACAGAATGACGATGGCTCCTTTGGGGATTATACCGACACGGCCCTGGCAGTAATTGCACTAAAAGAATACGCGGATTTCAAGTATTCATGGCTTCCCGTTGAGAAAGCAATAAACAACGGGCTCTACTATCTCCAAACTCACAGTCCAAAGACGACGATGGATAAGATTTTTGGATACATGGCGTTGGGCGATGTAAAAGACCTTAGAAACATCGAGGCAACGGGAGTTAATGCCCTCTACAAGGCCTTTGCATTGGCCTATCTAACCGGGGAAAACGTTGAAATCAACTCAACACTTAACGACCCTGCCTCCATTGCACTTCTCCTGTACTCTACCGGGAACAAAAGATATGAGGAGGACCTTCTGAAATCAGTACATTTCGGCTACTGGGGGACTCTAAAGTATCAGCCACCGGACATGTTAGAAACTGCCCTGCTTCCCGGGTTCTCTGACCTAAAACCACTGGCGTGTCCGTATATGCTAAAGGTTAAGCCAAAATTCGAATGGGAGGCCGTTGTTCTGGCGAAGTACTACGTGGAGTGCAACACCAGTGTTGAGCTGTCCAACCTGAACCTTGAGAAGCTCAAGCCGTGGATGGTTGCGGAGATAGCAAGGATAAACTACATCCTCGGAAGACCATACGGGAGAGAAGTTGAATACCTGCTCAAGAACGAGAGCGAAAATCACTGGGGCAACTTTTTCAATACGGCCTATGTAGTATGGGTTCTCTCCACCCTTAATGTTGAGGTCAACTACACACCAATCCTCAACTGGCTTTCCTCGAACCTGACCGACAAGTATCCAAACTACTACTATGCCTACGCACTTGTTGATTTCCACAGGTTCAACTATACAGAGGCATTCAATGAAACTTTTGAGATAATAAAGAAACGCCAGAATCCGACCGGTGCATGGGGTTACACAGCGGGTGCCCCCGACAACATCAAGACCACTGCAGAGATACTCAGGGCCCTCCTGGAAGTGGGGCTCTCAAACACTACCACGTACAAGAGGGGATACAACTTTCTGAGGAACGTTTTCTACGTAAACATCCCCAAACCAAAGACTGAGAACGGAATTGTTACCATGAAAAACGCAACGTTCCTCCTAATAAAGGACGGGACTCTTGTTGAGAACGTAACTGGCAGTGCCAAAATTGGGGGATTGGATGGTTACATACTGATATACCCAACAAAACATCCGCTCTTGGTGAACGCAACCCCTGTCGAGGGCTTTAAGGCAACGAGTCCCTGGAAAAAACCACTGGTAGAGAACCAGAAAGCAACGATTGGAGGAATATACCTTGTCTACATAGTTGCCGTGCTCGTTGTAGTTGTAGTGTCTCTCGGAGTTATCCTCAGCAGAAGAAATAGGAAGAAACGCTGAAAGCGTTATGTCGTCGAGGCTTCCTCGTCGTTGTATAGCTCGTCTCCGATTTCTATTTTCTTCTCAAAGCCCTTTGAACCTTCGAGAGTCTGAATCCTAAACATGTAGCTCTTGTACCAGTTGTAGGAGGGCTTGACCTTAACCGGAAGGAGCTTCCAGGCACGGGTCTCCTCCTCATAGCCCCAGTTCACGTATTCGTTGAAGTTCCTGATGATATCGGTTATAACAACACCGAACTCGTTGAGGAGCAAGCGCTGAATCTCGCGCCACTTGTCAAGGGAGCTTTCCCTCCTCGTTATGCCGAAGTAGCCGGCGCAACCGGGTCCCTTAAGGGTTGCAATTCCCCTTCCAACGAAGGCCCTTATCGCTGGAACCGTTTCAGGCGGGTCTGTGATAAATGTGTCAAACTTGTGGAGGGCATACTCGGGAAGTGGCTCGCGAAGGTCAAAGGTGAATATTTCGATGTCGGAGTAGCCGAGCTCGTCTGCAGTCTTTTCAATGAACTTCATGAGCCTCTCGTCTATGTCGAGGACAGCTATCCTCTTTGGAAGGCCTGAAAGCATTAAGGCGATGCTCGTCAGGTCATCATCACCGAGAACGAAGACCTCCTTGTTCTCGAGGTCACCCCTGCTGTGCATTAACGCAACCCTGGCAACTGTGGTTTCCGGCGTAACGTAGGCCTGGTCGAAGTCGTGCTTTGGCTGAGGCCTGTCCCTGACGATTTCCTTGAACTCTTCGAGCAAATCGCTGAAGGCTGAAAGCTCAACCGTCTTGCCCTGACAGTGAGAGCAGGTGTAGTCCTTTCTTGCCCCTATCCCGTACTTCTCAACGAGTTTCTTTCCGCTCTCCGTAAGCACGACGTTCGAGCCCTCAAAGGTTAGGTAGCCCATCTCGTGAAGAGCCTCAATAACGGCAACGACCAGTGGGAGTGGTTCCTCGCTGAGGTCTACTATCCTCCAGACGTCACTGCTCGCCAGAATCGCTGACAGGACGTTTTCTATGGTTCTTTCATAAACGGGGATGCTCGTCCTGGCCTTAACCCTCTCGATTATCTCCTTCATTTCCATCCCTCCAGAAGGATTTTTGGTTCGTAAGCGGGGTTAGTGAGGCCCTCTTTTAAGGTTTTCCCGAGGATTTTTAAGATGATAGTGCAACCCAATCCATGCTCTCAAGAACCAAGGATTTAATCAAAGAGTATCGCCTCCGTTACAACCTCGAAGCCCTTGAAGGGGTTAGGAAAGAGATTGGCGAGGAGGCGTATTCAAGGCTGAAAGCACTCGTTCTATACCGCCTTGAAGAACGGAAGTTTGAAAGGACTCCCCTTGGAGTTAGGATTGCCGTTGCGTTCTCGGCCGGCTCCGACAGCACGGCAACCCTAAAGATACTCCGCTGGGCAGGCTTTGACGTAGTTCCTATAACGGCCAAACTGCCCCAAATGAGTGAAAAGACCCTCAAAAAGGTTCGTTCCGAAAACGCGATACTGGTAGAGGTACCGGATTACGAGAAGACAATGAGAGAACTCATTGAAAAAGGAGCACCCATATGCGGTCGCTGTCACTTGATGGTTATGGAAGCTGTTGAGCGAAAGGCAATTGAAATGGGAGCAAAAATCCTTGCAACGGGAGATATGCTGAGCTCGGGCCTAATTTCCATTTACAAAAAGGGAGAACTCGTAATGCTGAACCTCCCCGCTTTTCTTGCCCTTGATAAGGGAGAGATTATCAAGATAATCGGCGGAAAGTATGAGCTGAGCTTTGGCTGTCCCCTGCTCTGGGAACTCTTCAGGAGGGCACCTTCAACGAAGAGACTGGCCCTTCAGAGAATCCTTCGCGAGACGAGGGCGAGAGCTTTAACCCCCGAGATGGCCGTTGAGTTGATGAGAGACGTTCTCTCCAGATAGTTCACAATTCTGACCCAAAAGGTTTAAATGTGTAGTTTTTAACCTAAGCCGGTGGTGAGGATGGTCACAAAGGAAGAGGTTGAGAAGGTTGTGAAATCCGTCGTTGATGAGAAGTTCATCCGCTCAATTGAGGTTGATGAAAAGGGCAACGTTACGGTAACCCTCGCAAAGGACACCCCTGATTTGGACAACGTTCTCATAAAGCTTCACTCCGAGCTTGGAAAAATTGAAGGCGTTGGCCTGATAACGATAAACCGCGAGAGGGAGGTTCAAAATACAGGAGAAAACGTCCAGCTCACAAAGGAACTCATTCTTGAAAAGCTTAAGGAAGTCATAGACCCCGAGATAGGAATAGATGTCGTGAACCTCGGCCTTATCTATGACCTCCAGATTAGGCCCGACAACACCGTTTACGTCAAGATGACGATGACAACACCAGGCTGTCCCCTAACGATGTGGATTCTCAGGGCTGTTGAAGACAAAATCCTCGAGATTCCCGGCGTTAAGGACGCTGAGATTGAGCTTACCTTCGACCCGCCGTGGACACCCGACAGGATAAGTCCCGAGTACAAGAAAAAGCTGGGCCTTTACTGACCAGTCCTGACTTTCTCTGTTCATCGTCGCTTTGTTTAGCTTTCCTTTCCACAAATTATCTTTTTAAACCGTTGGTTTTAGGAACGAAAAGTTTATATTCGCCCAATCCCACTTAAACCCGGTGATGTGCCATGGCGTGGAAGGTTACCGTCGACCAGGACACCTGCATTGGTGACGCCATCTGTGCAAGCCTCTGCCCGGACGTCTTCGAGATGAACGACGAGGGCAAGGCCCAGCCGGTTGTTGAGGTCATCGAGGACGAGAACCTCTACAACTGCGCCAAGGAGGCCATGGAGGCCTGCCCTGTTAGCGCTATCAGCATTGAGGAGGCCTGAAGGCCTCTCTTTTATCTTCCTTGTGGGACTTTTCTGAGGAACCAAAGGGACATAAAAAGAAGAATAAGTTCATTCAAGACTCAGATTGAACTTCTGGGCCTGCTCGAGAACGTACTCCCTTATTTCCCTCGCCTTTGGCAGTTCTCCAACGATTTCTCCGTTCTCTATGAGGGGTTTAAGAAGGGGTTCAACCTTTGCCCCGCAGACCGGACAGCGTTCGAGCTTTTTATTGGCCGGAACACGGTGGTAGTGGCCGTTCTCACAGCGGTAAACCTGCTTCCTCCCGCTGAGTTTTCCACGCTTCGTTATCGGCTTTCCTTCGACCTCAACGATGTCGAGAGAGAAATCTATCGGCTTCGCGCTCGCTATGGCGGAACCAACTCCAAAGGCATCGGCCACGTCCACTATTTTCCTTATGCTTTCCTCGTTTAGGCCCCCTGAGACGAAGATTTTCACCCAGTCGTAGCCCCTCAAATTGAGCTCCCAGCGGACTTCCTCGATGATTCTTCTGAAGTTGCCCCTCCTTGAACCGGGTGTGTCTAAGCGAACCGCGTCGAGCCTTTCACCGAGTGTCTCTGCCGCCATCAACGCCTCGAACTTCTCATCACAGAGCGTGTCAACCAAGGCCGTCCTAGGAACTTCGGGCTCAACGACCTCGTCAAAGTATTTCCAGGCCTTAACCTGGTCACCGACCGTGAGAATCAGTGCGTGGGGCATGGTTCCAACGGGCTTTTCACCAATCATCTCGGCCCCAAGAACGCCGGAAACTCCATCGCAACCGCCTATGAAGGCCGAACGGTCAATCATCGGAGCTATTGCTGGGTGCATGTGTCTTATGCCAAAGGAATAGACTGGCTTGAAGTTCGCGGCAATCTTAATCCTCAGGGCCGAAGTCGCTATTCCACTAGCCTGACTGAGCATTCCAAGTAAAGCAGTCTCGTATATCCCGAACTCCTCGTAAAAGCCCTCTATCTGGAGAACCGGTTCGTAGGGGTGAAAGATAGTTCCCTCTGGCATCGCGTAGACGTTGACGGGAAGGCCCTCGAGTAGCTTTGCGACCTCCTCTATTCCAGCTAAAACCCCCCACTTCCAGCCGTGTGGGAGGCTTGTTGTAGTCACGTCGGCGAAAACCTTCCTGTGAATTCCTTTTTCGGTGAGAATTTTCCTTGTCCTGATGAAATAAACGTCGGTTGTCCTTCCTGCTTTGATATCCTCCTCGTGAGCGATGTAAAAGTCCCTCATGTGCACCACCAATACCTAATTGGTTCAGATAGTTTAAGGCTTTCCCCCGAGTGAGAACGGCAGTTCAACGCTTTCTCCTTTTTCCAGCCTGTGAAGTTCCCGTCTGTAGGCCTCCAGTGGCCTGTCCTCAACCTTGAGAAAGCGGGCAAAGGTCTTTGGCCTCTCCTCAAGCTCATCGAAGAACTCGAGATAACGCCTGTCCCTCACTATGTGGTGGTCGAGTATTATCTCAGCGTTTGTCTCGCGGATTATCTCGTTCAGGTTCTTTATTCCGGTTTCCCAGCTCCCCTCGGCGCGTTTTCCGAGATATGTGGGAGGACCGCCTGTTATGAGAAGATCAGGGTTTTTTTCAATAATCCACTCAACGGCTTTTCTATTCAATAGCTGTATGTCACTTGCGTGGATTATCCTTTGGGAGCCATCGTCAATTAGGGTCATTACCACAAAGCCGAGCTTTGAGCCTTCCCTTCCGTGGGGTACAGCTGGCGAGAACTCAAGCCTAACCCCTCCAAGGTCGAAGGTTTTTCCATCGGCGAACTCAATCTTCTTTGCTATCGGTTCAGCGTTTTTCAAAAAGGCCCAAGCACGTTTCCTCTGGCTGAAGTTTATGTTTTCCCGTGGGTGCTTTATGAAAAGGAGCTTTCCCTCGTATATCTCCCTCGCGTAGCTCTCGCTTGAACTCTCGTAGAGGCCTTCAAAAAAGGGCGTGTGGTGGTCGTAGTGATAGTGTGATATTATCACGACATCTGCTCTTTTCGCATACCCCTGCAGTTTCTTCCTCATTTTCTGGAGGGTTTCAAGCTCTATTCTGGCCGGTGGAAGGCCGTAGCGCTTTGGCCCGAGGGCAACGCCCGGGTCGATGAGGATTTTTAGGCCGGAAGCCTCGACGAAGGTCGCTAGACTTCTAACTCCCAAACTCTCGCTCGCGATGGGAATGACGCGCATTTTATCACCGAATGTGCATTTGAGCTAAACCTTTAATAAGCCCTGCCCGTTAGTGAATGATTGACCGATGAGGAGTGTCATCCCGAGGCCCCTTTTTGTATGCGTTTTGTACATATGTACAAACTGATTAGATGCTCAGATTTTTTATTATAAACTCAACGCATGCTCTAATTATGATCTTATAATATATAAATCTTTTGATTTGGTTAGTGTCATAGGTTAATAGCATGTAATTTGGAAATGTTTATAAAGTTTAATTGCTATAACTAAACTGAGCAATGTATTTGAGGGGGCCTTTATGATCAGAAAAAGATTTAGTTTGCATCCCTCTGTGAAGGATCCGGTATTCAACGACCAAACCTACATACTCTTCGATCTGGAGTACCTAGATGAATACAAAGAGGAACTGGTAAAGCTTAGAAACTCAAAGCAACTGAGCCCCGGCACCTTTCAAAATAAGTCCTTTGCACTAAACACTTTCGTTGAATATCTGCTGAAAGTACTGGACAAACCACCTGAGAACGGCTCCGTAGTGAAGCTCAGTGCGGAGAGTATTTACAGGGCCTTCTCAGAGTACATCAGAGATCCAAACCGAAGCAAGTCCTCACACACCTTTAATGTTGTATTGAATTATACTAAAGAAGCCCTAAGACACATCCTATGGGAAAAGTACGGTGTAAGCCTCTCCAGGGTATTTGGCGAAGAAATATTCGATCCGAACCTTTACTTGAGTATGATATCAAGAACTGCTTTAAGATCCAAGGCAATACAGCTCAAGACGTACCAAAAAAGCGAGCAGGAAAAGGTTGTTTCCTCTGAAAGAATACGGGCGGCACTAAGATGGCTTTCTATTCTCATCTCTGAGAGGCCTACAATTACAGTAGAAAAGATTAGGTTGGCCACTTTAATAGTCCTAATGACTGGTGCAAGGGGCACGGAGATAAACGATCTTCAGTTTGTTACCATTGATGAAAGCGGGAGAAAAACTAACCAGATCGACTTAAACAGGGGCATCATTTACTTTAGAAGAGCAAAGCTCAAAACGGACACAGGCGGTATAACTCCTGTATTTATTCACGAGGTCTTAATCAGCGAGCTTAAAATCTTCAAAAGAAGGTTTATCCTAGACCCAACAGCCCCGATATTTGGATACTACTCTTTGGATAAAGTCTTTACGCGCTACTACATACCTCGGGAAGTATTTAGACGCAAGAAAGACTTGGAAAGAGCGTATTCTATGCACAGCTGGCTCAGGGTTTATCCTCCAGACAAGCCAATAATCACAATTAAACTGTTCAGAAAGTTCTTTGACAGCCATCTCCAGAATATGATCTACGAACTTGTAGATAACGAAAAGCTGGGATTCATGGGCTTTTTAAGCTCGGCCCAGCTTATTGACGAGCTTCGAAGGTACAAGAACTATCTCCTAGGGAGGGCTGAAGGAGTTGACTTCATGCACTACATCTCATTAACAGAAGACAAACGGTTCAGGGGAAGGTATAGGAGACTTACTCGGATGTTCGTCGACTCGATAATAGATGAGGTCATGCCCGAACTTCTCCGAGTCCTTAATGAAGAAACCCTCCGGAGATTCTTCTCGGGGTATAAGCATTCCGAATCCAAAACAGCCGCCGCGGAAATGGGGGAGATAACGCAGACTGTTTCGGGGGGATAAACTGATGAGATACCCCACCAAAAAGCACGGAAAGATGAAGAGAAGAAATGCGAGGGCTGAGATCTCAAAGCTGGCTCTTGATGATGTGTATAAGTCCCTACTCAAGCTACAGGACAGTCTAAAAGAAAACACTGAGGGATATCTCAGAGTACGCGTCAAAGTATCAGCCCTCAGCCTCTTGGCTCAGAATGATGAGGAGTGGTTCACCGTCAGGGAAATCATTGAGGAGCTTATAAAAACGTCAGTTCTTCCTTCAGGTAGTTTAGAAGAGATAAAATGGGAGGCATTTATCAGAATGTTTCTATACCGCCTGTATAAAAAGGGATTCCTTGAGAGAAAAGCCATAATCGTTGGAACTCTAGCTTATGCATACCGGGCAAAGAAAGAGAAAATAAGAAACCAAATTATATTTTACTATACTTCATATTCGGAGGTAATGGAAGAAGAAAGGGGGCCTTATATTGAGATCGAGATCTGATAAGAGAAATGAAACTCCCCGCCACGGGCAAGATGACGAGGAAGAATTTATCTCGGTAATGCTGAAGAGTATCGAGCCTCTTTTGGCTGAGGACTGGAACCGGCCAGAAGATGAATGGTGGGATACTGTAAAAGGGAAAATCTACAAGCAAGATCCTGAAGATCCAAAATGATAACGTGGATTTCTGCCAAAACCTAGAAATATCCAGCAGTTGTCTGTGGAAATCTAGAGAAGCCGATATGGAACAGAATAGAACTAGATAGAACAAAATAGAATTTAAGAAAACACCATAGAACTCATGAGAACACAGAAAAAGGCTTTCCATATCTATACCCCTAACCCCCTCTTTCCAAAGATCGCTCAATGCTCCGTTCTGTTCATCCTTTGGCAAATTCTGATAATTCTACCCGTAACTACTAAGACGTGCCTTCAACATTACCTAACAAGCGGACAATCACACTCTAACC
>NZ_JALVAO010000029.1 GCF_027011145.1 Thermococcus sp.
TTTTTGATGGGGCTAAAGACTTTGCCAGCTTGATAGCAACAGCCAGCAACCTCATAGATGAAGCAGCGTTTAAATTCACAGAGGAAGGAATAAGCATGCGCGCCATGGACCCGAGCAGGGTCGTTCTCATTGACTTGAACCTGCCGGAGAGCATATTCTCAAAGTACGAGGTTGAGGAACCGGAAACCATCGGAATCAACATGGACCAGTTTAAGAAGATACTCAAGCGCGGAAAGGCCAAGGACACGCTCATTCTCAGAAAAGGTGACGAGAACTTCCTCGAAATAACCTTTGAGGGAACTGCAAAGAGAACGTTCCGCCTTCCGCTCATAGACGTTGAGGAGCTTGAGCTCGAACTTCCAGAGCTTCCGTTCACGGCCAAGGTCGTCGTTCTCGGAGAGGTCCTCAAGGAGGCTGTCAAGGATGCCTCCCTTGTCAGCGACGCCATAAAGTTCATCGCAACCGAGAGCGAGTTTATAATGAAGGCCGAGGGCGAAACTCAAGAGGTCGAGATAAAGCTCACCCTTGAGGACGAAGGTTTACTTGACCTTGAGGTCGAGGAGGAAACCAGGAGCGCCTACGGCATCAGCTACCTCAGCGACATGATTAAGGGCATAGGAAAGGCCGATGAAGTCATACTTCGCTTCGGAAACGAGATGCCCCTCCAGATGGAGTACCTGATTAGGGACGAAGGAAAGCTCGTATTCCTGCTTGCACCTCGCGTTGAGGAGTGATTTTCTCCTTTCTTTTCTATGAGGTGGTCTCATGGACATCGTCAAGCTCAGGGAGTTGCTTGAGCAGGAGCTCTCCAGTGTTGAGCTAACGGAACTTGACGGCGACTTCTACCGCGAGTTCGACAGCCTAATCAAAGCTCTCAAACTGAGCGCTGAAAACTCCCGTGAGAGAGGTGAGAACGTCGAGGAGAGGCTTTACCTGGCCCAGCTCCGGATTGCCGAGGAGCTCATGAGGGAGATAATCAAGCTCCGCCTCCACAAGATAGTGGACCTCGCCGTTGAAGGAAAACCCGCTGAGATGACCTCTGAAGAGTTCAAGATTTTCAAAATCCTCAGGGCCTTTGTTGAGAGGGAGGAACTGCCGGAAGTTGACAAAATCGAAGTCGAAAAAGAACTCACGGCTTCTGAGGAGACAGGAGAGAGAACACCGGGCGTGATGACTCCCAAGGAGGCGTACATCGTAACCGTCGATTTACCCACGATTCTCGGACCCGACATGAGGGAATACGGGCCCTTTAAGGCGTGGGATATGGCCGTTCTCCCGGAGGAGATAGGAAGAGTTCTCATTGAGAGGAATGTTGCCCTCAGGGTCAAGCTCTCACTGTGATGCCCTATGTTCTCGGTTTGCATGAGGGACTGCTACGACACCTGCTCGATGGTGAGCGAGCTGAAGAACGGAAGGCTCAGGGTTAAAGCCAACCCGGAACACCCGATAACCGCGGGCTTCCTCTGTCCAAAGGGCGCCCTTCTCCCGAAGTGGTTCCACTCAGAAGACAGGCTAAGGAAACCGTTAATCCGAACCGGTGAGAGGGGAAGCGGAAAGTTCAGAGAAGCGAGCTGGGAAGAGGCGATAAACCTCGTAGCCAGAAAGCTGAGGGAGGTCATTGCAAGGCATGGGAGCGAGAGCGTTCTCGTTTATCAATACGCGGGCGACAGGGGTGTCGTGAACTACGCCTTCCCGCTCAGGCTCTTTCACTACCTCAACGCTTCTATGCTTGATTATGGAATCTGCGATAGGGCCGGGCAGGAAGCTCTAAAGGACGTTTACGGAACGGCGGTTGGCCTCGACCCGGAGGAGCTCAAAAACCAGAGGCTAATCATTTACTGGGGGATAAACGCATTCTGGACGAACCTCCACGGCTTCATGCTGGCCAGAAGAAGCGGTCTCGAAATATGGACCGTTGACGTGGTTAGAACTGAGACCGCAAAGAGAAGCGACAGGTTCTTCCAGGTAAGGCCTGATACTGACGTTCTCCTCGCTTTGGGAGTTGCCAAGGTTATAATCGAGGAAGGGCTTTATGACAGAGCCTTTGTCCGCGAGAACGTTTATGGTTTTGATGAATTCAGGAATTATGTAAAAACACTATCGCTTGATTATGTAAGTAAAGAGACAGGCCTGAGCGTTGAGGATATAGAGGTCTTTGCCAGAGAATACGCCGAAAAGAGGGGCGTAATCCACATCGGCTACGGCTTTCAGCGTTCTTTAGCTGGAGGTGAAGCGGTCAGGGCCATAGCGATGCTTCCAGCTTTAGTCGGCCACCGTTTCGGTTTCATCTACGACATGAAAACGATAGACAAGAGCTACGCCGAGGGGGCCTTTCTAAGGACTAGGCCTGCTAGAAGAATCCCCCAGATGAAGCTGGCCGAGTACATCGAAAATGGAGATGTTAAGTTCCTTTACGTATACAACTCAAACCCTCTCGCGAGTCTGCCGAATCAGAAAAGGTTGAGGAGGGTTTTGAAGCAGAGCGACATCTTCGTCGTTACCCACGACATCTTTCTGACAGATACGGCCCTCTACTCGGACGTTGTTCTGCCGGCGAACACCTTTTTTGAGAGGCTTGACATAGCCGACAGCTACTACCACCGCTACGTGGCTTTAAACGAACCCGTTGCAAAGCTCTATGGGAAGGGCAACAGCGAGGTTACGAGACTGCTTGCGAGGGCGTTGGGCATTAAAAATCCCCACCTTTACGAGAGCGACGAGGATATTATAAGAAAAATCCTCGAGTTTAACGGCCTAAGCTGGGAAGAGCTGAAAAGAAAAGGCTTCGTAAGGGTTCCGGAGAGGCCCGGGAAGTGGAAAACGCCGAGCGGAAAAATCGAGTTCTTCTCCAGGAGGGCCGTTGAAAGGGACCTAAGTCCCTTTCCTGAATACAGGCGATTCAGCGGAAAATATTCCCTCAGGCTTCTCACGCCCACCTACAGGATGACGATAACGAGCCAGTACCACAACACCTATGGAATGATAGACCCTTACCTTTACATCAGCCCAGAAGATGCCAGGGGGAGGGGAATCAGCGAAGGGGACGAAGTGGAAGTCTTCAACGACCGTGGCAGGGTCAGGACGAGGGTAAAAGTAAGCGAAGACGTGCCCAGAGGAGTTGTTCTGCTGTACAAGGCATTCTGGGTGTCCCTGCTCGGCTGGAACGCCAACTTTCTGACGACTGACGAGACAGTTCAAAACTACGGCAACGCTTCCGCATATCATTCAACATGGGTTGATGTGAAAAAAGTTTGAGGCAAAATTCTGGTTTTTCTGTCCACTTTCTGACAAAGCTGAAATGGGGCTTTTTCCACAATGACGACCAGCTGTGCACGGTTTTATATTCCCCGTCAAAGACCTCATATCTTGATTGCATATTCGTCGAGTTTTGTTGTGAAAAACGAACCGAAAGGCTTATATATTCGAACCCAACCATATTTTAGTGAAGACGACACACAAAAAGAAGAGGTGATGAAAAATGGTCGTCATAGGAGAAAAGTTCCCAGAGGTTGAGGTTAAGACCACCCACGGAGTGATAAAGCTCCCGGACTACTTCGCCGAGAAGGGCAAGTGGTTCATACTCTTCAGCCACCCGGCTGACTTCACCCCGGTCTGTACGACCGAGTTCTACGCCATGCAGAAGAGGCTTGACAAGTTCAGGGAGCTCGGCGTCGAGCCGATTGGACTGAGCGTTGACCAGGTCTTCAGCCACATCAAGTGGATGGAGTGGATAAAGGAGAACCTCGGCGTCGAGATTGAGTTCCCGATCATAGCAGATGACCGCGGTGAGCTCGCCGAGAAGCTCGGCATGATTCCGAGCGGAGCAACGATAACTGCTAGGGCCGTCTTCATCGTTGACGACAAGGGCATCATAAGGGCCATCGTCTACTACCCGGCCGAAGTCGGCAGGGACTGGGACGAGATACTTAGGCTCGTCAAGGCCCTCAAGATAAGCACCGAGAAGGGCGTCGCTCTGCCACACAAGTGGCCCGAGAACGAGCTCATCGGCGACAAGGTCATCATTCCGCCGGCCAGCACAATCGAGGAGAAGAAGGCCAGGGAAGAGGCCAAGGCCAAGGGCGAAATCGAGTGCTACGACTGGTGGTTCTGCTACAAGAAGCTTGAATGAATAAATCCTTTCCCTTTAATTATATTTTGTTTCTTCCTAGTCATCTAGATGAATTTGTCTATAGCTTTCATTATCAATGCAAAGACTAAAAAAGAGAAAACAAACGTCATATATATTATAAATACTGCTCCAAACAATGTAGACAAACTCCTAATAAAGATGATATACACTACCAATAATAAGCATATCCCCAAAAACATAATTCCAATTAGAATTGAAAATTGATATTTCTCTATACATAGTGACATTATGTATGTTGATATAACAATAACAGAGATAGATGCTACAAGCACTAAAGAAAGTCTGTTTTTGAAGTAATCATATATGATGGATAACACCATCACAAAAAAGTATGCCCTATAAATTCCCAGAGAATAAGCTATATATCTTTTTAAGACAGAATGACTATAAGCCCTTCTAAATACTTCAGTTGAGTACTTAGTGCGTACGCTTAGGTAGGGCAAATAAATAAAGATACTTGCCATTGCTATAATATTTAATATCCTAGAGGAATATGCTAATAACGTTGTGAAAATCATCATAAAAAAGAATGCCATAGTCATTGCTCCCAATATTATCGGAACATCAGGACCCTGTGCATATAATGGGAATCCTAACACTGTTCCAAAAGTGGTAATAAGACTGCGAGAGTATGCAATCATCGGAAGAATTACAAAGAGAGAAATAGACAATAACACATAGATACTTTCCTCATTTTGACCAAGTATGGTCTCATTAGTGCCAAGTAATGAGATAGCATAAGAGACAAGTACAGACACTGTTAATCCATTTAAAATTAAAAGTTGAATGACGGCAATTTGTTCATAGTCTTTTGCTACATTGCTACTCATAGATTTGCCCCAACTTGCTAGCAAAAATAGATATGCTCCAAAAAGAAGTAGAATAGAACTCTCAAGAATTAACCCCTTGAAATCTGGGCTGAGAGTTTCATATTTGTCTAATATTTGCACAGTTATTCCAAATAAAAAAGTAGATATTAACAGCAAAATATCAACCCGAAGTGTTTCTTTTTGTTGGTTAATATGCATCAAATGCTTCTTTGGTTTTTCTTTTAAGAACCTCTTAGGATATTGAGTTCTTTTTGAGCGGGGCATAAGCATAACCAATGTAATATTTGGTAGAACTTATAAAAAGTTAATTTTGAAAATTTATTAATAAGTTTCTTCACCTTTGTGGCAGTGTCCCTATTCTTCTCTGAACTTCTCGAAAATTAACTCATCCACAAAACCGTAACCCGGGACGTGGTGGTGTTTTCTCAGCCTTCCAGCGAGTTCAAAGCCGTTCTTCTCGAGAACCCTAATTGAAGCGACGTTCGGCTCATAGACTCTTGCGTAGACCTTTCTGAGGTTAAGCCACTCGAAGGCGTAAATCAGGGCGAGCTTTACTGCCTCCGTGGCGTAGCCCCTTCCCCAGTGTTCCCTAGCTATAACATAGCCCAGCTCCGCGTTTCCATCGCGGTGGTTTATTTTGTGAAGGCCAAGAAACCCAACGAAAGAAGATGTTGCATTCTCAAGTATCGCAAAGACTCTGTTGCGTTCCTTTTCGCGTCTGAGCCTTTCATACCACTCAACTTCATCTTCAAGGAACAAGATTCCGTCCGGGTTCGTTAGGAAAAGCCTCACCTGGCGGTCGTTATACCAGAGCCACACTTTTTTAACGTCTTCCCTTACAGGAACGGCGAGGGAAACGAGAGTACCCTTCAGGATAACGGGCCTCATGGGAAGCACCTTAACTTTATTAAGCGGTTATGAGTATTTAAACCCGATGGAAAGGGAGAGACTGATTAAAACCGTTGAGGCAATACTGAGGAGTGCTGGATATAAAACGGCCCGCCTCGAGTTCAGGGGCTCGTGCTTCGACATAGTCGCGAGTAGGTTAGTCCTTCTCCTCTTCATCAAGGTCGTCTCGAACATAGACACGGTCACCGAGGAACAGGCCGAGGATTTAAAGAGGCTCGCCAAGCTCTTCAACGCTTCACCCATCATCGTTGGCCTTCGCTCAAAAAACGCCGAACTTGAGGAGGGTGTCGTCTACGAGCGCTTTGGAATCTACGCCCTTAGGCCGGAGACTCTCTACGATGTTTTCATGAACAATGAGCTCCCGGCAATCTTTGCGGAGCGCGGGGGCCTCTACGTCAGGATAAACGGCCAGCTTTTGAAGGAGCTCAGGGAGAGGCACGGCTATTCAATCAACGAGCTGGCCGGACTGCTTGGGGTTTCCAGGAAAACGCTCTTGAACTACGAGAGGGGCGAGCAGGCGGTTTCCCTTGATGTGGCCATCAGACTTGAGGAGCTCTTTGACGAACCCCTCGCGGAGCCCATTGACGTGCTCAACGCAAAGGTCGAGGCAAAACTCGACGTCAAACCGGAAAGCCCCCTGGAAAAGGAGGTTTTTGAGAGGTTGAAGCACCTCGGCCTCGGCCTTGTAAAGGTCAAGAAGGCGCCCTTCAACGCGGTCTCGAAGGGTGAGGAGTTTAGAATCCTCACCGGCATAGACGAGAAGAAGACGCGCTCCACCCTCAAGAGGGCCGAGATGGTTGCGGAGGTTGGAAAGATAATCAACTCCGACGGCGTTTTCATTCTCGAAAAGACCAGAACGGAGGTCGTTAAGGAAGTGCCCCTCATCCCAAAGGAGAGCCTTAAGGAAGTTAAAGACGCAGACGAGCTCATAGAGATGATTGAGGAACTCAAAAAGGAGATAAAGGCGAAGCTTTTCAGCTGAAGAGGACTTTCTTCCAGCCCTCACGGAGCTTTTCGACGTACCTCTCCGGAGAGGCTATTAAAACGGCCCACCTCGGGGTCTGACGCCTCTTCAATGCGTTTGCGAGGGGGGTTACCTTTGAGAGGGGCTGAACTTCGCCGTTTTCAAGGAGAACCTTTATCCCCGTTTCCTTAAGCCTCGGCTCGCTGAGCATTAAATCCGCTATGCTGAACTCGAGGATAACTTCACCCTCGTTCGCCCCAACGCTTTCAGCCAAAGCCCTCTCAAGTTCCTGCCTCCTCTTCACATTTCTATAGGCACTCAGCAGTTCCCTCTTCTCCTCCAGGGTTAGCTCCTCGGCACTTGCCAGGACAGCGGCCTTGTAGAGCTTTCTGTGGAGGACTTTTCTCGTCAGCTCGGCAGGAAGGCCCTCCAAATCCTCAAGCTCGACCAGAACCCTGCAGTCCGTCATCTTCCAGAAGTCCCACAGGTGACCCTCTTCAAGCGCGAACTCGAGGGCCCTCGTCAGCATTCCCTCGGCTATCTTGACAGTGTGATGGAAGTAAACGCGCGAATACATGAGAGAGCGCGCCACCATCATTCCCTCAACGGCCTCAACGCCCTTCTCATCAACGACAAGCTCGTTTTCGTGTATTTCAAGAACCTTGAGTAGTCTCTCGAGGTCGATTATTCCGTGGGCGACGCCGGTGTAGTGGGCGTCCCTGATTAGGTAGTCAAGCTGGTCAACGTCAACACCGCCGTGGAGCATCTGGCCCAGGTAGGGCTTCTTGGATTTTCCGAGGATTAGGTCGGCCACTTCCTCAGGCTTTATGCCGTAACTCTCAAGTATCTCCGGAATCCTGCCCCCGTCCTCCTCACCGGTTATGTTTATCCTGCCCATTATGATGTCCTGGCCGAGGCGCATGTGGTCCCTCTCTTTGACGTAGTGTCGGTAGATTCCCTCGAAGGTGTGGCTCAGTGGCCCGTGGCCGATGTCATGGAGGAGGGCCCCAACCTGAAGGAGAAGGCTTTCCTCTTCATTCAGACCAACTTCATCCGCAAGGCGCTTTGCTATGTGCCACGTTCCGAGGGAGTGCTCGAAGCGAGAATGGTTGGCTCCGGGATAAACGAGGTACGCCAAACCGAGCTGTCTTATGTGTCTGAGCCTCTGGAACTCGGGGGTTTTAACTAGGTCGAGGATTACACCGGTAACCTTCATGCTCCCGTGGATTCCGTCGTGGATAATCTTGGCCTTTCCCATTTCCACCACCGGCTGGAAATCTGAGAAAAGCCTTAAATAACTTTTCGGCATTATGACAATGGAGTTAAAAAGGGAAAAATCAGAAGTCCTTTCCAGCAACGTATATCCTCTTGGTTTTGCCCGGTTTTGTGGGAAGGTCCTCCCGCAGTTTTTCAAGCGGTACCGCCTCTATTATCAGCTCCGACGTTTTGGCCTCCTCCACCTCGTAGCGAACGGGATTGTTGGCCTCATAGATGAGCTCCCTGACTTCGTCCTCTATACCTGATGGTTTTTCTCCCTCGTAGGCAACCCTTATGATTGCCTTTGGCCTTGGATTCTCGGGACTGAGCGGGTAGTAGAGGATTACAAAGTCCTTAAGTGAGGGATGTCCGTAAACAATGTCCATAACCTGGTCAATGTGGAGCTTTGCACCGGAGAGGACAATAACATCCTTCACACGGATTATACTGACGACTTCCCCGTTTTCAAGCCTCGCAAGGTCTCCTATGTCGTAGTTGAAGAGGGGCAAACCCGTAAGTTCTCCCTCGCGCATGACCTTCGTGATGTAGAGCCTCTTGTACTCGGGGTAGTCTTCATCGCCCGTCTCCTCAAGCACGAGTATAGACTCCTCAAAGCGGAAGGGGCTGGCACCCTTTTCAGTGACGATGCGGAATCCAGTCACGTCGTCTTCAGTTGAACCGAAGTTGTCTATTATCACCGCGTTGGGGAAGAGCTCAAGTGTGGCCTTTGCTAGCTCAGGCGTGAGGGTTTCACCGCCGACGACTATTGTCCTTATATCCTCCTTGAGCTTCTCGGGAAGGATAAGTCCGAGGTTGTAGGCGGTAGCGGTTAACGCCCATATTGAGGTTGGCTTTATATCTTCGAGCTCCCTCAGGAGTAGCTCGCGATTCTGGAGATACGTTATTGGAACCTGGAAATAAGATGCTCCCGCGTTGTTGACTTCAAGCCCGCTGATGGCGAAGTTTCCCGAGGAGGACGGCAGTGGGGGGAAGAACGACGCAACCCTTTCTCCCTTCTCAAAGTACTCCTCCACCCATGGCCTCATCTGGCGGGCGGTTCGTTTTTTGTCGTCCGTTGTGAAGGGTATTCTCTTTGGCCTGCCCGTCGTCCCGCTGGTTCGCATAACCGCGTGATAAATCCTTCCCTCCCTGATGTAATCCGGCCAGACTTTCTCCCGGTTATACAGATCATGGGGCTTTATTGTGACTTTTCTGGTTAATTTTGCCAGCCCTTCGGGGGTCAAGCTCTCAATTTCAACACCTTCAAACTTCTCAGCCCAGAAGGGTGTCGTTTCCACGGCCTTTTCCACAGTGTATTTGAACCCCTGGAGTA
>NZ_JALVAO010000030.1 GCF_027011145.1 Thermococcus sp.
TTCCCTGTGCAGTTTCGGGCCTCAGGTAGCCCTTCTGGTCGCCGTAGGGACCTATTCTCGTCTCGAACATGAGGTTGAAGTACCATACATCGCTCAGTTCCCCACCGCACTCCGGACAGCGGATGTTGTGCTCCCTGATGAGCCTGGTCAGTTCTTCGGCTGAGAGACCCTCCACGTCCATTCCAAGGGCCTCTTCAACGAGGTGGTCGGCCCTAAAGCGCGCACCACACTTTTTACACTCGACTAGCGGGTCAACGAACTTCTCGACGTGACCGCTCGCTATAAAGACCTTCTCGGGCGTTATATCTGGGGTTTCAACCTCAAAAAAGCCCTCCCTCTGAAAGGCCTCCCTGATTTTCTGCTCGATTTTCCTCTTTATCGTCGCTCCAAGAGGGCCGTAGTCATAGAATCCACGTGAACCGCCGTAGATTTCAAAGCTCCCCCAGGCGAAGCCCCTTCGCCTCATCAAATCCTGAAGAATCTCGTATTTGTCGGGTTTCTCTCCCATGTCCTACCACCTGAGATTTGAGCGGGGAAGTTTCATAAAAATGTTTTGGACGTTGGAAATGAATATAAGGAAACAAGAAAGAATTTCGACTTCACCCCATGGAAATGCGGAACTCAACCCAGTCTTCTCCTGTATAATGCCAGTACCACCCGGGTTCCCACCAGCTTGGAGGTTTTGCGTAGAGGACACCGTAGTGCTCTCTCCACACTTTTGCCCCAACATCCCACTCCCTAAATCTCAGAGTTGCTCCAGGTTCTATTTGATACGTAGCCATTCCCACGGCTTTATCAGGTGCAATCTTATGCACCCACTTTGCGAGCTCCTGAGAATAGTCGCTCTCATCGTAAACTTGGACGTCTGGGATCGTATAACTCCACGACTGAGATGCACTTACTTGTGACCCATCATCTCCTGCGGAAACACCTATTGAAACTCCAACCGTTGTTGTTCCAGATGTTGTAGTGGGGGAATAATCCGAGAGGAAGCCGTTTGGGTTGTAGTAGTTGGCCTTTATCCAAGTGTACATCTTGGCCGTTCTCCAATCCGACCATCCAAGCTCTTTACCCGGAACAGATTGTTGTCTTACATGCACATCATACCAGTCGTACTGGGATGAGCCATCGTTCATGAGCTTGTAATAGATCGTCCTTACGTTTAACCTTCCGTACGGTTTCCAGCTGTCTCCTGTTGTGAAATCAAGCTGGCTCTGATAAGACCAATATGCTCCGGATGAGAGAGGCTCCACTCCAAGTTTGAAAGTCCCTGCGTTGGGTTTGATATTTTTGACTGCCCACTCATACGCTTCCTTAAGGGCATTGGAAACTGAATCGATTGATACGAACTCTCTGCTTTGGAGTATTCCATTGTGGGAATAGACTACATAACCATAAACTGTTGCATGGTTAATTTTTCCATTTGGTCCCTGACCAGCTACAAGCTCTGCAAAAAACTGTCCCTTGAAAGTTCCGTTGATGATACTTGGATTTCCAATCACTATCACTGGAATCCCAGAGAGGATTTCCATTTTAACGAGCTGTTTGAGGCTTGGATTGTTTTCGACATAAGAGCTCTCAACAATAAGGATATGCGGAGCTCTGATATTTTGAGTGGGATTTGCTCTCATTGTCTTTACAAAGTACTTGGGTATATCGCTACCAACGTAGTAGACAGGAACCGTGTTGTTAATCTTTCCTCTAAGGTTTGTGGACTTGATGTTTCCGTTCGTTGGATACGCTGAGACAACAAAAAGACTACCAACCAAAACTCCGAGTATAAACCATACCACTTTTTGACGCATCCGACCCCCCCAAAGGGTTGTCATTTAAAGAAACGATATTATAGTATTTAATCTTTTCGCTCTCTCAAAATTAATGAGTGATGGAAATATGCATTGAACCAAAATTACTAATTAAAATTTAACTTTATATAGGATATCCCATAAGTCCCCTATCCAGAGTGCAACAACATAGCTGACACCCAAGAAAGGTCTTTCTCTCTGTTATTTTGGGGAAAGAGTTATAAACCGTTCCCGTCGTTTAGGCTATGAGCTTTGATTGTTTGGAGGTGCGTGAAAATGGCGGAAAGACCACTCGACGTTATTCACAAGTCCCTTGATAAGGACGTGCTCGTGCTCCTCAAGAGGGGTGGCGAGTTCAGGGGCAGGCTCATCGGTTACGACATCCACCTGAACGTTGTCCTCGCCGATGCTTCCCTTATGCAGGACGGCGAGGAGGTTAAGAAGTACGGTAAAATCGTCATCAGGGGAGACAACGTCCTGGCCATCTCCCCGGTCGAGATAGAGTGAGCTTAGCGGGGTGATACAATGGGAGCTGGAACCGCGCCGAAGGGAAAGCGCAACAGGACCCCAACCCACATCAGGTGCAGGCGCTGTGGTAGGAGAGCCTTCAACGTCAAGAAGGGCTACTGCGCCGCGTGTGGCTTCGGCAGGAGCAGGAGAATGAGGAAGTACAGCTGGAGCCACAAGTGGAAGAAGAAGAGGAACCTCTCCTACTGAGCTTCTTTTCTTTTCCGCTTTTGTCGCTGTTTAGATGTTTTTGGAGTCCAACAGACCACAAACCTTATTAGATGAAACGCTCTTTTACCCGTTCAGAGGGACATCTTAATGAGGCTCAACGAGACCCAGCGGAGGATATGGCAACTTGCGTGGCCAGCAATCCTGGCCAACATCTCTCAGACCCTGCTCAACCTAGTGGACACCCTGATGGTCGGTCACGTGAGTGCACTGGCAATAGGGGCGGTGGGTCTCGGCGGGCAGGTAAGCTGGTTCATGTTCCCGATAATGATGTCAGTCTCCGTCGGAACGCTGGCCCTTGTTGCGCGCGCCGTTGGCGCAAAGGATTTCAAGAGGGCGGAGCTGGTCCTCGAGCAGAGCCTTTATCTCGCCTTCCTACTCGGCATTCCGGTTCTGCTCTTTGGCTGGTTCCTGGGTGATGACGTCCTCAGGATAATGGGTGCCAAGGGCGAGCTTCTGAGCCTTGCATACGCATACCTTAAGGTTGTCTTCCTCTTCTACCCCGTTCGCTTCGTTGTCTTTACGATAAACTCCGCCCTCAGAGGTGCGGGTGATACAAAGACGCCGATGAAGGTCGGCATTCTGATGAACGTTTTCAATGCCGTCTTTGATTACCTTCTCATCTACGGGAAGTTGGGCTTTCCAAAGCTCGGTGCGGTTGGAGCCGCTTGGGCATCGGGAATCGGCATCACCTCTGCCTTCATCGTTCTGATTGCTTTACTCGTCTCCAACAGGCTTGTCCTCAAGTTTGAACCCAGCTGGCGCTTTGACACCTCGATTGTGGAGAAAATAGTCCGCATCGGAACCCCTACGCTCGTCGAGAGGAGCCTCTTCAGCTTCTACAACTTCCTCTACATGAGCATCGTCACGCGCTTCGGGGACGTTGCCCTGGCCGCGCATCAGATAGGCCTCAGAATTGAGAGCATCGCCTACATGCCGGCCTTCGGCTTCAACGTGGCAACCTCGGCGTTGGTCGGCCAGAACCTCGGGGCCAACAGACCGGATGAAGCTGAGAAAACCGTTTACGAGGCCCTTAAAATGGCGGGGCTCTTCATGGGTGTGATGGGCGCAATACTGGTCCTCTTCCCCCGCTATCTGGTCATGCCCTTCCTAAACCCCAGCGACCCCAACTACTCAGAAGTCCTCCGCCTTGCCCGAATCTACCTCATAATAGTCGGAATCAGCGAGGTTCCGCTCGGCTGGGTGTTCGTTCTGAGCGGTGCCCTTAGAGGGGCTGGCGACACAAAAAGCCCGATGTACGTTACTGCAATAAGCAAGCTCCTCTTCAGGATAATCCCGGCGTATCTACTCGGGTTCGGCTTCTCATTTGGCCCCATAACCTTCAAGGGTCTTGGCGTTGTAGCGGCTTGGATAGCCATGAGCCTTGAGACCTTCACGAGCGCCCTGATGTACTGGTGGATTTTCAGGAAAGGAAAGTGGAAGTACGTGAAGGTGTGACAAAACCGTTTGTATTTGCGTTTTTGGCCTCTGCCAAGCGCCGTCCCTTGGAGCGGAACTGAGCACCTGCGGAAGAAAACAGGGAAAAATAACGGAAAAGCTCGGCGTTGATGTTGTATATCTCTAAAGCGCCGAGACGTGGAAGACCGCCTCCATGAGCCTGCCGAATAGGTAGCTCAGGAACGCCGCGCCGAGGCCAGTGGCCACCATCTCCGCGACCTTCTTCCTCACCGAGATTCCCGAAAGGAGCGAAATTAGAGTAGCCACTATGGCAAGTGCCGAACCGGCCAGCAGAACCGAAAATACAAGGGCAGTCAGGGAATTCGAGGCCAGGAAATAGGGCGTTACGGGAAAGACAACGCCGAGTAGATACGAGAGCCCCGTGTAGAGGGACGCACGGACCTCGTTTTCTTCGGTCTCCGGGAGAAGAAGTCTCTTGACGGCATCGGGATTCGTCTTGAGTTTCTCAGCTATCTCCTCGGCTATCTCTTCGGGCAGTCCGCCCTCGGTGAGCTTTTCCTTGAGCTCTTCGACTGTTTTCTCGGGGGAAACCTCGAAGAGGACTTCCATCCTCGAGCGAATCGATTCCTTCACCTGTCTCTGGGAGCGAACCGAAACGAAGGTTCCAATCGCCATTGAGAGCGCCCCTGCAACGCCGACGACCAGACCGCTAACACCTACGATTTGGGGGTTGTTCGGATACACGGCGGAAAGGCCGGTAACAGCGCCCAGAAGTTCGACGAGGCCGTCGTTCATTCCAAGGACAAGGTCCCTGATGTTCTCGACGTGGAAGGCCTTCTCCTCCTCGCGGAAGAACTTCTCGTGCTCTATCTCATCCAGTATTACCCTCCTGAGCGTTTCCCTTTCCTCGGCGCTTAGCTCCGTGGAGTATTCCGTCAGAAACCTGAAGTACTTCTCTATTGCGCTGTTCTCACCCATCTCAAGGAGTGACGCCACTGAACCGGGCCCGAGGACTTTTCTGAGGAGCTTAACGCCCCAGAGGGTAAGCCTGCTTATCCCTGGCTTCGGAGGTTTCTCGTTTCTTTTTTCCAGGAATGACTTCCAGAACTCGGCGTGCCATGCCTCCAGCTCTGCAAGTCTCTCGAACTCCTTTCTGATTTTCTCGTTTCTCTCCCACTCGGCGAGCTTTTTATAGAGCATGGCATCGGTCCACTCGTCCAGATAAAAGCGTTTTGCCAGTTTAATCGCTTCCGAGGACATCGAGTACCACCTCGAAAGGTGCGTTGGTCTTTACGGAGGTTGGCGAGAAGTGCGTCCTGCTGGCTGAATAGCCAAGCTCTTCAAGTCTCTCAATGACGGTTGAAACCTTTACAGCCTGCAGGCCGTTCCTCCTTGCCAGAGCGTGGGTGTCGTAGTGGAAGGGAACGTCAAGTTCCTTGGAGAGTAGCTCGAGGAAGGGCTTTGTCTTCTTATGTGCCGGCTCAAAGTTTTCAAGCTCCTTGGAGAGCGCCTCCATGAAGGCTCCTTCCTTCAGAGGGCCAAGCCACAGCGGGCCATATGCATTGGGTCTCTCGGGGAGGAAAGTCCGTTCGTAGCTGAACCGCCCGCTTTCCTCCTGCCACAGGTATCCGAGCTGGGAGAGGCTCTTCTCGGCCTTCCTGGCACCGCTTTTGAACCTGAGGAACGCCCTGAAGTAGTGGTCGCGGTAATAGGCGAGGAGAACCTCGACGCCTAGGTCGTACTTTGCCGCGTATCTGACAACGGTCCCCACAAGGATTCTCAAGCCTGCCTCGTGGCAGAGTTCGCCCCTAATGGGCCTCGCGAGGTAGTTCTTGAGGCATGCCTTTGCATATGCACCGCAGAGAACACCGGTATCGGTTGCCGTAACCGCTAAAACACCCCTCCTTCTGACGCTCCTCAGGGCCGTGTCAAGGAACTCCATCGGCGAGCCGAAGGGGTCTAAGTCAAGAAAGTCGAAGTAGCGGAAGTTCTCGGCCATCAACCTGTTGGCATCGCCCCTGTTGATTACAATCAGCTTCTCCCCCCAGAGGTAGGCCCTGTCGCCTTCCTCGTAGAGCTCTCCCTCGAAGTTTAGGCCAACGTTCTGCTTCATGAGGCTGTAGGCTTCTTCGCTTATGTCGTTGAGCCAGACCTCTTCAGCGGGACTTTCAAGGGCGTAGCGGATTCCCCTTATGCCCGTGGCTGAGAGGGCATCCAGAACTCTCTTAGGCCTGAGAATCCTGGCGACGAGAACGCTCACGTCCCTGTTGAGCGCCATAACGGGGTTGTAAAAGACCGGAGCGTCGTAAATTCTCTCGGCCTTTGGAACTAGAAACCTTGCCGAACCTTCCCTTCTCTCGACGAGCTCCATTCTCTCACCCACAAAGAAAAGGGTGGGGAGGCTTTAAAGGTTTCAGAGAATCTCGACGTAGTCACCGAGGGCCTGGCCAGGTAAACCGGGCTTGAAGACGGCCTTGACCTCACCGCGATTTCCGTGGGTCCTGATGACCTTTCCGAACATCTTCCTGCCAGTTGGCGTCCTCCAGACGACCTTTCTGCCGATTAAGCGCGCCGCACTTCCCCTGTCGTCTATGCCGAGGGGTTTTAGAATCATCCTGTGGTTGTCCTGGTGCTCATGAGAACCCGCGTAGGAGAGGACGATAGCTTTCACCCTCGCCATCGCCCTCACCTGGGCTTATTTGGAGGGGGGATTTTTAAGTTTTATCGCCCAGGAACTCGCTCAGCCCATCGTCTATCTCAAGGACTTCCCTGATGGATTTTATCTTCACGAAGTTAACCCTATCGAAGAGCAGGGGAACGTCGCTTTTGTAGGGCGATGCCTTCTGAACTAAAAGCGTGTTCTCGTCGAGGATGTAGGTAAAGCGCGCCGGACTGTCGTCAATCCAGACGAATGGCTCCTCGGGATAGAGCTCCCTGAGGGTCTCGAACTTGTGGAGCATGTCCTTCGTGCCCTTGAAGGTCACGACATCGTCGAATTCATCGTACCAGTTGGTCTTCTTGAGGAATATCACCTTACCTCCTGGATATGTGTGTTCTCCCGAGAAGCTTATCACTTTCCTGCCCCTTTTTCTCAGCTCCCTAACGACGTGTCTTGCGAAGGGAAAATCCTTGATGTACTTGGGCATGAGCTTGTAGTACTCGTGAATCGTCCCCTGTGCAACGAGCTCGTGGATTACGCCGAGGTGCTGGTAGGTCAGTTTTCCCTTGATGAAGAGAAAGAGGGCCTTGTAGTACTCATCGTAGAGGTCGCTCTCTATCACCGCCGGAATCGTCTTCTCAATCGCTATTCTGAGCGCTTTCTCAACGGCGCCGGTGCTATCAACGAGCGTTCCATCGAAGTCAAAGAGGTAAACCGTCATTACTAACACCTGTTCAAGCTTCTACTCAGGGGTATATATCGTTTCCGAAACCGTTTTATCCTTCCTTTCGATTTAACTCTCCCCGGTGGTGGCAATGAGGATTGAAAAGCTGAAGGAATACATCGCCGAAAAGGAACTCGACGGCGTGATAATAACCCATAAGCCAAACCTCTACTACTTCACAGGTTCAGCCCCAGTTCTCGGGGGTTATCTGCTCGTTACTGCCGATGAGGAGCTTTTCTTCGTCCCCCAGCTGGAATACGAAGAGGCCAAAGAGAGCTCTCGTGTACCAGTTGAAGCATTCAAGCGCGGGCCCGAGCTCTTTGAAAAGCTTAAGGCCTTCAACTTGAAAAAGCTCGGAATCGAGGGAAGAACGGCCTACTCAACGGTTCAGAGCTACCGCGAGAAGCTCGGCGTTGAGGAGTTCGTCATCGTTGACGAAGTCATAAAGGAGCTCAGGATGGTGAAGACGAGGGAAGAACTTGAGGTCATCCAGAAGGCCTGTGAGATAGCCGACCAGGCTATGTTAGTGGCGATAGAGGAGATAAGCGAGGGCAAGCGCGAGAGGGAGATAGCGGCGAAGATGGAATACGTTATGAAGATGAACGGTGCTGAAAAGCCTGCCTTTGACACGATAATAGCGAGTGGCTGGCGCTCGGCATTACCTCACGGCATAGCGAGCGACAAGAGGATTGAGAGGGGAGAGCTGGTCGTTATAGACGAAGGCGCCCTCTACAACCACTACAACTCCGACACGACGAGGACGATAGTCGTTGGCAGTCCAAACGAGAAGCAGAAGGACATCTATCAGGCGGTCCTTGAGGCCCAGATTAAGGGAGTTGAGATGGCGAGGCCCGGCATCACCGCCAAGGAGCTTGACACCATCGTGAGGGACGTTATCAAGGAGTACGGCTACGGCGATTATTTCATCCACTCAACGGGACACGGCGTTGGCCTTGAGATACACGAGTGGCCAGGCGTGAACCAGAGCGACGAGACTGTTCTGAAGCCGGGTATGGTGATTACGATAGAGCCCGGCATTTACATCCCCAAGTTCGGCGGTGTCAGGATAGAGGACACGGTGGTGATAACAGAGAACGGAGCAAAGAGACTCACGAAAACCGAGAGGGAACTCATTTAGCTCCTATCATCGCCATTATTTTTCTGTGGAGCTGTTTTATCAGCTCCCTCCTGTCCTCCATGAGAACAACGTCGCTCGAGCCTATAGCTTCGAGGTTGAAGGCGAAGGGGCTCGGCACGCTGTGGGTTTCGAAGACGACCTTTATCCTTCCCTCCTTAACCCAGCTCAGGAAGAGCTCGGCGCTCTCAACGTCCATCTTGTCCTCCATAATCTCGCGGTATACCTCCTTAAGGAGCGGAAAGTCCGGATAGTTCTCCTTCAAAACCTTGAGTAGCGCGACTGCCATGACCTGCTGTCTTCCGAGGCGCTTGCTTCTCCCAACGTAGCGCCTTAGGATTAGCAACCCGCGGTTGGCCACGTGGCGGAAGCGCCTCTTCAACAGCTCGGTGTTGTCGAGGGCCAGCTTTAACGTCTCCCTTAAATCCTCGAGGTGGAAAAGCTCCCTCACCTCATCCTCACTCAGCTTGACATCCGGTGGGAGGAGCAAAGCGAAGCCGTTGTCGTTTATCGCTATCCCGACGTTGCAGTTCTTCCTCTTGCTCACCAAGTAGGCGAAGGCCCTGCTGAGTGCGTCATTGGCGCGCCTTCCGATGAGCGTGTGGAAGAAGTAGCGGTTTCTCCTCTCCCCCGGCACGAACTCGACCAGAACGGTCCCGTCGTCGGGGATTACCGAGTACCTCGCCTGCTCGCGGAAGTAAGCTACGATTGCCCTCGCCGCTTTTTCGTCTATGCCGTACTTTCTCATGAGCCTTCTAACCGCGTCCCTCCTACCGAGAAGACCCTTGACCTCTCTTCTAAACCTCTGTATGTCGAGGGCCAAATCAAAGCTCAGAGGGAGCATCTCGGAGAACCATGCCGGAATTGTGGGTTTCGCTCCCTCGCGCGGGATAACGTATATCTTGTTTCCCCGGCTCTTGACGAACTCGTAGGTTCTGCCAGCCAAGACGAAGATGTCGCCGGGCATTAACCTCTCCGCGAACTCCTCCTCAACCGTCCCGATGAGCTTCTTGTCCATGGTGTAAACGCGAATTTTAGCCTCATCTGGAATCGTGCCGACGTTCATGTAGTAGATGGCCCTAGTCATCTTACCGCGCCTTCCAAAGCGCCCATTTTCGAGCCATATCTTGGCGTAGACTTTTCTCTCCTCAAGGCCCGTATATTCGCCGGCAAGGTACTTCAAAACGCTCATGAAGTCCTCGAAGGGTAGCCCGTGGAAGGAATAAGCGCGCCTCACGACGCGGTAGGCTTCCTCAACCTCCCAGACCCTGTTGATGGCCATTCCGAGGAGGTGTTGAACGAGAACGTCGAGCGGGTTTTTGGGTATCTTAACCCTGTCAAGCCTTCTGTTCCTTGAGTTGTGCGCCAAAACCGTAACCTCGACGAGGTCATCTCTATCGAGGGCAAGGATAACGCCTTTACTGACCTCGTGGAGCCTGTGGCCGGCCCTTCCAATCCTCTGTAACGCGCGATTCACGCTCTTCGGTGAGCCTATGAGGACAACGAGGTCAATCGTTCCGATATCCAGACCTAACTCAAGGCTTGTTGAGCTGATTACCGCGCGGAGCTCCCCTTTCTTCAGCTTCTCCTCGACGTCAAGGCGAACCTCCCTGGACAGCGAAGAGTGGTGGGCCTCGATTAATCCCTCGAACTCGGGATAGAGCTTCTTCAGGTTGAAGGCAACTCTCTCGGCACCGCTCCTCGTGTTGGTGAAGATGAGCGTTGTTCGGTGAGCTTTTATCAGCTCGGCAAGTCGTTTGTAAAGGGCCTCGCTCAGAACGCTTGCCGGGGTGTAGATTAAGTCCTCCACAACGCTCTCGACCTTTATCTCGGTCTCCTTGGCGAAGCTGACATCAACTATAAGACCGGGCCTCGGGTTTCCCTCGTCGTCAAAGCCGAAGACGAACTTGGCTATCTCCTCAAGCGGGTGTATAGTAGCGCTCAGGCCTATCCTCACGAAGTCATTATCGGCTATCTCCTGGAGCCTCTCGACGCTTAACGCGAGGTGTGAACCGCGCTTGTTCTCAGCCAATGCGTGAACCTCGTCTATTATGAGGTACTTCACAGTCTTCAACCTCTCGCGGAACTTGGGGGCGTTTAGAGCTATTGCTAGGCTTTCTGGTGTCGTTATGAGTATATGAGGAGGTTTTTTCACCATCTTGCTCTTCTCGTAGCTCGAAGTATCGCTCGTCCTTATTCCAACACGAATCTCGGGCAAATCGTAGCCGAGCTCCTTTGCCACTTCCTTGATTTCGGCCAAAGGTCCCTCGAGGTTGCGCTTTATATCGTTGTTGAGAGCTCGAAGAGGGGAGACGTAAAGAACGTAGATTTTATCCTCGAGCTTCCCCTCCTTGCCGAGGAGAATCAGCTCGTTTATGGCCGAGAGGAAAGCGGAAAGCGTTTTTCCGGAACCTGTCGGGGAAGAAATAAGCACGTTCTCGCCCCTATGTATCTCCAAAACGGCGTAACGCTGTGGTGGGGTGAATGTTCCGAACTTCCGCTTAAACCACTCCCTAACCGGCTCGCTCAGGATTGAGAATATCTCCTCGTCGCTGTATTCCCTCTCGGCCCACCTTATCCTTTCCCCGGCCATCGGGCCATCGTCTTTCTTTTCGGTTTTTAAACTATTCGGTTGGTTAAGCAAACTTTTTAAGTCATTTTCACGAACTCATTTCGGTGGGAGAATGAAGGTAAGGGAAAAGCTTGAGAAAGTTCTCAAGGAGTTCAACAGGCTTCACGGTAGCGAGGCCAACGCCAGAATCCTTAAGATGGAGGGAGATGAGGTTATAATCGAGTTCGAGGGCTCGTTCTGCGCGACCTGCGGGCTTTACGACTACTTCGACGACATCAAATGGGAAGCGATGGACTTCGGCCTTGAGCTTGAACCTGTGGAGGTTCTTGAGGCCGAGGAAGACGACTTCGAGCATGGGAGGTACGTCGTAAGATACCGCCTCGGAAGAAGCCCGTCTTAACTTTGAGCGCTAAGGATTAAAACCCCTTTTCAGAGTTTCCTTCATGAACCCGCTAACGCTGGCCCTGGCAGTAATCCTCCTTTGGGACGGCTACTTCTTCTTCAATTACATAATTAGCCTTTTCAGGAATTACAGAATTAGGGAATGGGGGCCGAGGGTTTCAATCATAATCCCGGCCTACAACGAGGGTAGGAGGGTTCTAAGGGCCATAGAATCGGCCCTGGCGCAGGATTACCCGGACTTTGAGGTCATTGTTGTCGATGACGGAAGCGATGACGACACCTTCCAGGTTGCCTCCTCCATTGAGAGCCCCCGGCTGAGGGTTTATCGGAAGGAGCACGGTGGAAAGGCGAAAGCCCTGAACTTTGGCCTTTCAAAGGCTTCCGGCGAGGTGATAGTCACGACGGACGCTGACAGTTACCTCGAACCGGAAGCCGTCAGGGAGCTCGTGAGGAGGTTCTACTCCGATGAAATTCTGGCCGTTGGCGGTCAGGTCAGGGTGATGGGGAGTTCTTTCCTCGAAAGGGCACAGGACGCGGAGCATTTGAGGATAGCGATGTTCCGCAGGGCGAAGGAGCTCGAGGATTTGAGCCTCGCGCCAGGCCCGATAGCGGCCTTCAGGAGATATGCTCTGGAAAAAATTGGGGGCTTCGTAGAGGACATCGTTGAGGATTACGCAACCACCAAAGCCCTCAAGGAAATTGGAAGGGTCGTTTACGCTCCAAGGGCAAAAACTTGGGTTGAGATGCCCAAATCGTTGGGAGTCCTGTGGAGGCAGAGGAAGCGCTGGTTTCTGGGGGATTTGAAAAACCTCGGCGGGGGATTCACCAAGGATTGGGCATTCCTCCTGCTCGGTGACCTCGTAGCGTTTCTGGACGTACTCGTTCCCCCGCTCCTGCTCATTCTGGGGTTCTGGGAGTTTTTTCTCCTCTGGTGGGCTTTCGAGACCGTTACCATGCTCGTTCCAACTTTCGTCGAAGGTGGAAGACTTTCAAACGCCCTCCTCTTCCCTCTAATCGTCTGGTTCTGGGCTCTGTTTTATCTCTCGCTTCACATCTACGGCTACTTTAAGTTCCTCTTGGAAAACTCCAGTGTGCCACAACGCTTTTAAGGGCGAAACCCTTTTAAAATGTCCAACTCTGTACTACATAGACTATATAGACTATAGAGGGAGGGAGATGCTGGAGGTCATAGCGACTGCCATCTTCATGGCATGGGCCGTTGGAGCAAACGACAGTGCAAAGGCAGTAGGAACCGCCGTCGGCTCCGGGATAGTGGGTTTTAAGCGGGCAGTGCTCATAATAGCCGTCTTTACCACCCTCGGTGCCGTCATAGGTCACTCTGCGGTTTCAGGGACAATAACAGGGTTAGCGAGCGGACTCCTTCCGGGGGAAGTTGCCCTGGCCCTCTTTAGCGCTGCTTCCGCCGTTACAATAGCGAGTCTCTGGGGCAGGCCAATCTCAACGACTCAGTCCATAATAGGCGCTCTCATAGGCTCATCTCTCGCCCTCGGCCTTCCAGTTGACTGGTGGACCATCGGTAAAATTATCTCCGCCTGGTTCTTCTCGCCAGTCTTCGCCTCCTTCCTGGCGATAGCGATATACAAGCTTTACAAACCCCTGCTGAGGAGAATAAAGTGCCTCAAAAACCTTGAACTGACCCAGAAGTGGCTCGTCTTCCTTGCATCGGCATACTCGGCCTTCAACCTCGGAACGAACGAGGTCTCAAACGTGATAGGCCTGGCTAAGGCGGGCGGTATGTCAGACCCCAACGCCTTCCTGGCCCTCGTCATGGCACTCGGAACCCTCACCTTCAGCTACGAGGTCATGATGACCATAGGGAGGGACATAGCCCCCCTCGGGCCGACTTCGGCCTTCTCAAGTCAGTTTGGTGCATCCATAGCTGTGAGCGTCGCGAACCTCTTCGGTCTACCCGTGAGTTCTGGGCAGGCAATCGTAGGGGCCATAAGCGGTCTGAGCGCCTACAAGGGGGAAAGGGTAAACAAAAAGCTCCTGGTTGACATCGTGAAGAGCTGGGTGAGGGCACCCCTTTTTGCGGGCCTTCTGGCGTTTCTCCTGATTAAGCTCTTCTCGGCAGGCTTTTAAGTTGAAGGGAGAGCTCCCTTAGAGGTGAGAGCATGGAGTTCAGGTTCGAGGTTAAGGCCAGAGACGCCGCTGGAAGAATAGGAAAGCTGACCGTTAACGGAAAGACCATAGAAACCCCCGCAATAATGCCCGTCGTCAATCCAAAACAGCTTATCGTAACGCCAAAGGAACTCAAGGAGATGGGCTTCGGGATTATCATCACGAACTCCTACATCATCTACAAGACACCTGAGCTCAGGGAGAAGGCCCTTGATATGGGCATTCATAAACTGCTCGACTACGATGGCATAATAGAGGTTGACTCCGGCAGTTTCCAGCTCATGCGCTATGGAGGGGTAGAGGTCACGAACCGCGAAATAGTCCAGTTCCAGCAGGCAATAGGCGTCGACATAGGGACTTTCCTCGACATACCAACTCCACCCGATGTGCCGAGAGAGAAGGCCGAGGAGGACTTGAGGATAACTCTGGAGAGGGCAAGGGAAGCGGAGGAGATAAAGGAGATAGCGATGAACGCGGCCGTTCAGGGTTCGACCTACCCAGAGCTAAGAACATATGCCGCCAAAAGGCTGAGCGAGATGAACTTCGAAATCCATCCAATCGGTGCGGTAGTTCCGCTGATGGAGAGCTACCGCTACAGAGACCTCGTTGACGTGGTTATTGCCTCGAAGCTCGGCCTCAGACCGGACAGGCCGGTCCACCTATTCGGGGCTGGGCACCCGATGATATTCGCTTTGGCCGTTGCCATGGGAATAGACCTCTTCGATTCGGCAAGCTACGCCCTCTATGCCAAAGACGACCGCTACCTAACGCCAGAGGGCACGAAAAGGCTTGATGAACTTGAGTACTTCCCGTGCTCCTGTCCGGTTTGTAGCCGCTACACGCCTCAGGAACTCAGGGAGATGCCGAAGGAAGAGAGGACGAGGCTTTTGGCAATCCACAACCTCTGGGTCATACGTGAGGAGCTCAACAGGGTAAAGCAGGCGATAAAGGAGGGAACTCTGTGGGAGCTGGTTGATGAAAGGGCAAGGAGTCACCCGAAGCTCTACTCGGCCTACAAGCGTTTGCTCGAATACAGGGACTACCTCGAGAAGAACGAGCCGGTAACCAAAGCCAGCGCCTTCTTCAAGGTCAGCGAGGAATCCCTGAGGTGGCCCACAGCCGTTAGGGCCAGAGAACGGGCGGAGCGTGTAAAGAGAAAATTCCCGGAAACGGTGAGGCACCCGATTTTCGGTGAGATTCCAAAGTACCTCAGCTTAAGCTACCCCTTCGCCCAGAGCGAGGGCGAGGAGGACTTTACCATAGAGAAGCCTGGAAAGGGGGAGGCCAAAAAATACGTCATGGCCATAGCGGAATACCAGTTCGGTGAAGGAGCCGGAGAGGCCTTCAGAGATGCATTCGTCGAGCTTTCGAGAAAGACGGGCATGCCGAGGCAGATTAAAGCCAAGGGCAAGCACTTAGCGACGTTCAGGGCCGAGGACGGCTTATTAACACTCGGAATAGAAGGTGCCAAGAGGCTCCACGAGGTTCTTCCGTTCCCGAGGATGCGTGTCGTTGTGAACAGCGACGCCGAGCCCTTCGCGAGAAAGGGGAAGAACGTTTTCGCGAAGTTTGTAGTCGATGCCGACCCGGGAATAAGGCCCTACGATGAGGTATTGGTGGTGAACGAGAGGGACGAGTTGCTCGCAACGGGACAGACGCTCTTAAACGGCGAGGAGCTGAAGGTTTTCCAGAGCGGATTGGCAGTGAAGGTGAGGAGGGGAGTTGAGAAGTAGAAAATTTTATAACTCCATTCTTTTTTCCTATTTCAGGCGGGCCCGTGGTCTAGATGGTCATGACGCCACCCTTACAAGGTGGAGGTCCGGGGTTCGAATCCCCGCGGGCCCACCACAACAGCCCTTGCTTCGCAAGCGCTGGCGGAAAAGTAAGTGCTTTTTGGAATTTGAAGTCTTCTGGGTGGGTTTCTAATTTATTTACTCCTTGCAGAGTGTTTCACTCTAAAACGGCGTCCTTCGGACGCCAATAACAAAGTTGAAACTACTTGGAAAGGCTTTGTTTGGTGTTAAACCCCGTTTGAACTTGCCCTCGGTTAGTGCACAACTGGTTTTTTGCTCTTTTGGCGGGAAGGGCATTCTTTGGTCAAACTTTGCACTGCAAAGTTTGCTCGCCTGCGCGAAGTTTGACCAAGGTTCGTGATTCCTTTCCGAGAGACAATTTTTAGAGTGTTTGCACTTTTAGAAGGCTTTTAAATTGGGAATTTGCTCTTAAAAGTTCAGTGAAGTGTGGTTTTGCTTATTAAAAGCGCTCCTCTGGAGCGCGGGGAAATGTAAAACCCGACAGAAATGCTCCTCAATAAGAAATTCCAGGCCTTAACTGGCCTTCTGAGAATGCAAACTCTCAGGGAGAGGCACTCAAAAGAACCACGAACTTTGATGAAACTTTGCCAAGCAAAGTTTCAGCGCTGGCGGAAGAGTAAGTGCCTTTTTGAGAATTAGTCGGTTCTGAAATGGGTTTTCATTTACTCGCTCCTTTATGAGTGTTTCTCTCTGGAGAAGCACCCGAAGGACGCTGATTAAAGTTGAAACTGCTAAAAGGGAAACTACTCTAACGTGATTCTGGCATCTTCTATGAAAACTTCCAACGGACTTTAGTACTAGCGAAAAAATTAAAAATAAATACCCAAACACTCTCCGGTTAAAATGAAAAGGATACATGCTATAGTTACCCTTATGGCACTTGCACTGATAATGTCTTCGTTCAGTTCGCTGGTCAGCGCTCAAACCGTCTGGAGAGATGGTGAGCAGTTCAAGGTTGTAAATTCTAATCAGGTTGTTCTCTTCAATATCAGCAACGTTTCAATTTCCGTCCCAAATGACGCTAAGGACATCAACGTGACAATTCACGCCCGTTTCCGCCTGTTACATGCTCCCGATATCGTTAATGTTAGGGCATTTGTGTGCAAGGTGAACAGCAACAACGTTGTATTCACCCTCTCTTCTTCGGGCTCCAAGAGGGTAATACTCAAAGCTCATATGGAACCCAATCAGATAAGTAGCTGGAACGTTACCTTTTGCCCCGGGGATATTTGCTCCAACGTCCTTGATGTTAACTTTACGCTGGTGAACGTTTCGCCGATTGATGATGCTGTAAAAATCTCAAACGCATATGTAGTTCTATCCAACCGCTCGTCTTCTTTGGAGGTGCTCATACCAACTCGTGACTTTGTAGGGGTGACTGTTGTTTACAGAAGGGAGAACATCACATTCAGGAGCGAAGTAAAGAACATATCCTCTCAGAATCCCCCTCAAGAGAACAATAACTCTAACTCTCTTTGGGCTGGAATTATCGGCGTAGGGATTCTCCTCGCGATTTTGATACCGACTGTAGCGTTTCTCTTTTCTGAAGGTGACCTAGAGGGGAGGAGAAGGATTGCCTGGCGGAGTTTATTAGCCTCCTCTATCTCAGTTGGGGTTGTTCTAATTATCATACGACTCATTTCTTGGAATTTAGACCTATTAGAATGTTTGTTATTATGTACTATTATCGCTCTAATTATTACTATTATATGGAGGAACAATTTGAACCGTGACACCAGAGCGTCGCTCATCAGATCTGCTTTTGTTTCCATAGTTGTCATTGTTAATATCGCAATTCTATTAACGCTTGAAATTGGAAGGCAAGATTTCCTCGCTCTTTTGTTTATTTACTCCGTTTTTGGGGTACCATTAACGTTTTCAATAATACGTGGTGATAATGGATTTGGATTAGGTGTCCTTGTCACAATCGTTATACTAATTGTAAGTTTAGTGCTAGTCTTATGGGGGCTCTTTCGGTCTCATGTATGGATATCGGTTGGTCTCTCAATCCTTGTAGTTTTTGGATATGCGGTAATTTTCATCCAGATAGAGCTGAAGAGAATATTCATGACTCAAATGACTACTTTGAGTGAGGACTTAATTAATTTAAATACTCGTCTTAGTTTACCTGAAGTAAACAGGCCTATAGGCAGGTTTATAAACATAATTACACAAGCTATCGATGAGCTAGATACATTTTTCGACATCCTCGCTGGTGGGGTTATAACTGCGGGAAGCACTGTACTCGCGCTTTCATTTTCATCTGCATTATTAGGGAGTGAAAATTTTGACTGGATGGATGTAATCCAAAAAGCTATAGGCTCTATATTTATCTTCTACATCGGAATTTTGATTCTTTCCATATTCCTGCTCAGGGCAGACGATGTTTTAAGACAGGCTCGCTTTCAACCCCCGCGTCTAACCCTCCAAAACGCCATCGCAATGCTCTTAATTGTGCTGGGACTTGGGGGATTCTCTATTTTGGGTGTTAATTTTGGAATGGAAAATGGGAATCCTGATTTAGGAGTCTTGTGGAACTGAGCACTGAGAAATATTCCACAACGCCTTATGCCATGTTTGGTGTTTATCATTGAAGGAATTGTAGGTGCAGTTATATTAGCTTTCTTTAATGGCAGAAACCAATAAAAAAAGGAGAGTACACGAGAGCAAACCATATTCCGCCAGCGCTTGCTTTGTAAGGGCTCATGGATACAACCTGCTCGGCGTCCTCGGGAAGAGCGTGGCCCAGCGGACGTGGTCGAGATTGAGAACCCATGCGACAAGCCTCTCCAGCCCGAGGCCGAAACCGCTGTGCGGGACTGAACCGTACTTCCGGAGGTCGAGATACCACTCGTAGTCCTTTGGATCCATTCCCTCCTCGAGGATTCTCTGAACGAGCTTTTCATAGCTGTCCTCACGCTGGGAACCGCCGATAATCTCACCGTAGCCTTCAGGTGCAAGCATATCAGCGGCCAAAACCTTTCTAGGATCGGTTGGATCTTCCTTCATGTAGAAGGCCTTGATGCCCTTCGGATAGCCGTAGACGAAGAAGGGGCTCTCGAACTCTTCTGTCAAAACCCTCTCTTCATCTGCCCCCATGTCCTCGCCCCATTCTATGTCTACTCCCTTGCTCTGGAGTATCTCTATGGCCTCGTCGTAGCTTATCCTTGGAAACGGCGGAACCGCGTTCTTGAGTGTCGTTAAGTCCTTCCTGAAGGTCTCAATCTCGCTCCTCCTGAGCTCGAGCGTTCTCTGCACCATGTAGCTTACGAGTTCCTCCTCGACCTTCATGATGTCCCAGAGGTCCATCCAGGCCGCTTCAAGTTCAAGGTGCCAGAACTCGGTGAGGTGTCTCCTAGTTCTGCTCTTTTCGGCCCTGAAGCTCGGCGTGAGTGACCAGACCTTTTCAAGGCCGAAGATTGCCGCCTCAAGGTAGAGCTGTGCCGACTGGCTGAGGTAAGCTGTTTTGTCGAAGTACTTGAGCTTGAACAGGGTTGAACCGCCCTCAACAGCTCCAGTAACGAGTATCGGCGGAAAGACCTCGTACCAGCCGTCCTGAAGGAGCCACTCTCTGGCCGCCTGAACGAGGGTCGCTTTAACCTTCATTATGCTCGCTACCTTCGGCGAGCGGAGGTGGAGGTGCCTGACGTCAAGGAGGAATTCCGGACTGGCGTCTTTTGTTATCGGGAAGAAGTCAACGTTCTGGATTACCTCCAGCTTGTCGGCCTGAACTTCTGCACCAGTAGGAGCGCGCGGGTCGGCCTTTACCGTTCCCTCGATGATTACGCTCGATTCTATGCCGAGCTTCTTCGCTTCCCTGTAGGCTTCTTCGTTCAGGTCCTTTGAAAAGACGACCTGGACAATTCCGCTTGAGTCCCTCAGCACTATGAAGACCTTCTTTCCGACTTCCCTCTTTCTGTAAACCCAGCCTGCGAGTTTGACCCTCTTTCCTTCCATTTCGGGCTTAACATCGGCGCAGTAAACCTTATCAATCACCATTATCACCTCCAAAAGCTTTCCCCACGAGTTTATAACGCTAACCCAATTAGAAGAGGCTATTCAGCCAGAGCGAGAGAACCCTTGTTCCCGAATCAATGCTGATGAGCCGGGGCATGGAGGAAGTTTCCTGTCTCCAAATTTAAGTTCTTTGGGCATTTGTCTGCCATAACGTCAAAAGGTTTAAGTTATTAACTGCCGTATGTTCAATGGTGGGGAGCATGTTTGCTTTACTTGGAAAGCTCGTTGATTACAACTCCGTCCGCGACGGCGCTGTTATAGTCGATGGAAACATTATCCGGGCAGTTGTTTCCCCGGAGGAGCTGAAAAACTGGGGAATCGATGAGGTTTACGGCGGGAAAGACTACATTATAACACCCGGATTTGTCAACGCCCACACCCACGTGGCCATGGCAAGGTTCAGGGGTCTGGGCGAGGATTTACCCACCGAAGAGTGGCTTGAAAAAATCATATGGCCCATGGAGAAGGCGTGGAGCAAAAGGGAAATCAGGGAATGGGCGGAGGTCGGTATTAGGGAAGCGCTCGCAAACGGCTCAACCACAATAAACGACCACTACTTCTTTGCCGATGAGATAGCCAGAGTCGCTGAAAAACTCGGGATAAGAGCCTTCATCGGGCAAACGGTTATGGACGAGGTGGACTTCCCCCTCGCCAGTCCGGAGGAAGGCTTCAGGTTCTTTAAACGCTGGGAGGGGAAAAGCGAACTCGTTAAACCCGTGTTTGCCCCCCACGCGACCAACACCGTCTCTGAGGAGCTCATGCGCGAATTTGCCGAGCTTTCGGAGGAAACCGGCGCTAGGGTTCACATACACCTCGCCCAGAGCAGGGCAGAGGTTGAAGAGGTCAAGAAGCGCTATGGCCTTTCGCCGGTTGGTTTTCTGAAAAGGGCCGGCCTCTTGAACGAGAAGCTAATAGGGGTTCACGGCGTTTACCTTGGCGTTTCAGACTTCAAAGCCCTCGCTCGGGCAGGCTCGACGCTCGTCCACTGTCCGACGAGCAACGTCAAGCTTGAGGCGAAGACCGTTAACCTGAGATTCCTCTTGGATTTGGGACTCAACGTTGCCCTCGGCAACGACTCGCCAAACCCAACGGGGATCCTTGACCCTTTCCTTGAGATGAGGACGGCCGGAATAACAGCAAACCTAACGGCCGGAAAAGCTCATGCCGTTACCGCCAGAGAGCTCTTCGGCATGGCGACGCTCTTTGGAGCCAGGGCCCTTGGGCTGAGTGCCGGGCTGATAGAACCGGGCTATCTTGCCGATTTGGTTCTCATAAACGCCAACAAACCGTGGTTCAGGCCGAGGGAGAACGTTTACTCGCTTCTCGTTTACTCCACGAGGGGATGCGACGTCGAAAAGGTTGTGATAAATGGAAAGATTTTGGAAAAGGAAAACTTTACCTCCTCCTGAGAATGAGGGGAACTATTGCCAGTCCCACTATTAAACCCGGACCGCAGATGCCCTTGCCGGTAGTGGTTGTGGTAGTGCTTGGGGAACTTGTTTGGGTTGGCGATATTTCCTCGGGCTTTTTGCCCTCGACCATCAGTTCCCTCCATTCTTTGAGCCACTTGTCGGTGTTCTTGGCAAGCTCTTCAGCAGGTATTGAGATGACCTTCGCCGAACTGACATTGAGGGCATAGTTAAAGCATGCCGGGGGCTTTACTTCCTTATTGACGGGATACATCCACTGAGTGGTTGGGAGCTTCTCCTGAGCTTCCTTGCTTATCAGGAAGTTTATGAACTCCTGGGCGAGCTTGGGGTGCTTGGTTCCCTTGACGATTCCGGCCCCCTCAATCTGGACGTAGGCAGTATTGTTGAGGAAAACCGCGCCGATGTTTGTGCTGTTCTCCTCACAGGCGGCATAGGCCGGGTCTGTGGCATAGCTGACAAAGAGAGGGGCCTGGTTCTTGTCCCACATCTCCCAGCCGGCACTCCAGCCTTTGACAATTATCACGTCGTTCTGCTTGAGCTTCTCCCAGTAGTAAGGCCACCTGTCGCCGTAAACTCCTATCGTCCAGAGGAGGAACGCCATTCCCGTTGAGCTCGTTAGGGGGTTTTCGACGATGAGCTTGCCCTTCCATTCTGGCTTGGTCAGGTCTTCAAAGGTCTTCGGCGGGTTCTTCACGACGTCCTTCTTGTAGACTATCGCTATGGCTCCGTAGTCGTAGGGGGTCAGGTGGAATGTCGGATCAAAGTCCTTGATAATCCACTCCGGTATGTACTTCGCGTTTTCGGGCTTGTATGGGATTAGAATGCCGGCCTGCAGGGCCTTCTGGAGGTAGCTGTTGTCTATTCCAACCACGACGTCAGCCTGAGGGTTGTTCTTCTCGATTATAAGCTTGCTCAGGACTTCTCCGGCATCTCCAAAGGTCACGAGCTGAACCTTGACCCCGTACTCCTTCTCAAATATTGGAATTATCTCCTTCATCCAGGGTTCAATGCTGTCGTAGGAGTAAACTGTCAGCGTCTCCTCGGCCTTGACTGGCCTCGCCCCCGTGAGGGACACGAGGAGAACGGCCATCAGGAGCAGTGCCACCATTCTCCTCATTGAACCACCTCCAATTAACAGGTTGTTGATTTCCATAACCCAATAATCACGGGATTAAAAAAGGTTTGCCTCACATGATTGTCCATTACTCCCTCTTGCCCACCATCTTGATGACGTAGTCAGCCGCGTTCTGCAACGCCACAGAAAAGCCGGGTTCCGTCCCTATGACTATCGTTTCCTTACCCTTTCTCTTGGCCTCCTGGATTATGGGCAGGAAATCGGCGTCGCGCGTGGCCAACGCTATAACATCAACGTCTGAGTTGTAAATCAGCTCCATCGCCTCGATGGCTATTCTCACATCGGTATCGCCGGCAACGATTACAGGTTCAAGCCCCTGGTTAACGACTGCCTCTATGAGCCCCTGCGGTGCGTACTGATTGAGCACGACCTTCGCAACCCTTATTCGGCCGATTCGTTCGAGTGCCTCAATGATGTCCTCAAGCTTTATGCCGAGCTCCTTTCGGAGGATGTTCGGGCCGTCAATTATGAGGCCGATGCTCTTCTCATGAGTTTCCTCATGTTCTTCTTTCTCACGCTTCAGAACCTTGATTAGCGTCTCCTTCACTCCTCTTCCCTCCACTCGCTCTTTGGTCGGAGGATTATGGTGTAATCCGCGGCGTGCTTCAGTGCAACGGAGAAGCCCGGCTCGATTCCTATGACTATCGTTTCCTTCCCCTTTTCCTTTGCCTTGAGGATGACCGGAAGGAACTCCGCGTTTCTGGTTGCTATGGCTATAACGTCTATGTTTGGATTGTAAATCTCGCGCATGGCCTCTACGGCGAGCTTGACGCCCGTCTCACCAGAAACGACGATGGCCTCAAACCCCTGATTTGAAACGGCCTCGATTAGGCCCTGGGGCGCGTATTGGTTAAGTACAACCTTAGCGACCCTCACGTCTCCAAGGTGCTCAAGTGCTTCAACGATGTCCTCGAGTTTTATCCCAAATTCCTTTCGAAGAATATTCGGACCATCTATGAGAAGTGCAATCCTTTTCCCGCGCTTGGACTTTCGCTTAATCATGCCTATGCTTTTGATTCCGTCCTTTGTCATCGAGATTATCTTCTCCCAGCTTCCCCCTGGCATAGCTGTCACCGTTGAAATAGATGAGATGAACATGGCCATTTAGACGCTAATCATATAAAAATGTTCGTCAGAGGATCCTCTTGTAGTAGTACCAGAGGCCCCTTATGATGTCGCGCACTTCAATCATTGTGAAGGTCTCGGTTCTGTCTATGAGCTTCGCGGTTTCCTCCCAGGTATGAGCCTGCAAAACGCGGTAGATTAGGAGCTTTATCTGCCTCTCGTCAAGATAGGGTTTCATCCAGCCGTCGAGGAAGTAGAGCTTCACTATCGGCTTTACTGCGTCAACCACAGTATCGTAGGTCAAGACCTTGCCCGTGAAGGCATCGAGGCGCTTCTTCTGGATTTCGGTGAGGTGAACCGGGTAATCGACGGCCTCGCCGAAGGGCGTCTCGAAGAGCCAGCGCGCTATTTCCGGCTCGAGCTCGCGGTGGGTATCGCCGAGCCATTCCGTAAGCCTAATCCTGAACTCGTCGTTCGCTTTCTTGATTAATTTTTTAGCCTTCTCGCTTATCGGCTTGAGGACTATCGCCGTAAACTCTCCGCTGACCGGGTTTCTGGCCGGGCTTAGGTGAACCACTGCAAAGCCGTTTCTGACCCAGAAGCGGACGAGCTCTTCGCTCGCTCCAAAGCCGGAACCAATCCAGTCGAGGCCTTTCTCTCTGGCCTCCTTTTCGAGGAGCTCTAAGGCCTTGCTTCCCAGCCCCATGTCCATCGCATCCGGGTGCGTCGCTATCCTGACTATCCTGTAGCCTTTCAGCCTGGCGAACTCCTTCAAATAGTGGTGCTTGACCATCATATCAGGGATTATGTTCCCGCGTGGCTTGTAGCCCTTGGCCATCTTGTCTATTACCTTCTTCGGTATACCACCCTCTTTGGCTATCTGTATCGCCGTCACTATCTTGCCGTTTTTCAGACGTAGAACCCTCGCTTCGTGGTGCGGAGCATCTGCGAGCAAAGCGACGTCACTCGGCCTGTTGCGGTAGTGAGCCAGAATGTAAATTCCGACGAAGTTCCTTAAATCCTCTCTGTCGTTTTCGAACCAGTCGTCCAAATCGGGCTCCTCAAGGTAGACCTCTTTCCTCTTTATGAGCTCGTAGTCTTCCTCCGTCAGCTCAACGGGTTCGGCATCAAGTAGTAAAACGTCGAAGAGCCACCTCTCTATGGGGTCGTTTTCAGCGTAGCGAATCGGCTCGTCCATGTGGAGCTCCTTAAAAGAGCGCTTCTCCCTCGCCTTTTTGAGGAACTTAACGGAAAAGCCCCTGCCGGCGCCTTCGTAGCCGTGTATGGTTGAAGAGTAAACCACGCGCTCCTTGTTGAGGTACTTGTGGAGTATCGGCACGTGGATTCCGGCCGCTTCGTCCAGGATATAGAGGTCGGCGCTCTTCCTATAACCTTCGGCCGGTGGATAATAGCGCAGGCCTATCTTCCTCGCGTAGAGCTCCTTTATCAAGCCTTTCTCTTCCACCACGTAGGGCTTGAAGCCGAGCCTTTCAAGGGCCCTCTTGGCGAAGCGGAAGAGTGCCTGGACGTTCTCAAGCTCGGGGGCGGTTACAACTATCCTTGTGCGCTTTCCGAGGGCCAGGGTGAGGCCGATGGACGCTATACCAACTGAAACGCTCTTACCCCTTCCCCTGTCTGCCGTCAAAACGAGCATACCACCGTCAACGAGTTCTTCAAAGGCCTTAATTACCTCAACCTGCCCCTCGGTTAGGGCCATCTCGTAGAGCTCCTTCGGGAAGAGCGTCTCCTCTGGAATTGGGACGCCCTTTCTGGCTTTAATCCTCGCCTGACTCTTCGAGCGCTTCGGCTTCTTCCTGGCCTTCCCGTTCTCGGTTATGATGTAAATCCCATCGTGCTCCGTGAACTTTCTGATTAGCCTTCTGTTGAAGCGCTTCTTTACGTCGTCTATCGTGTAAGGTGGCGTTACCAGACTCTTGTGGAAGCCCGTCCACATGTCCTTCCACTTTTCGAAGGGATTCGCAAGGATGAATATCAGCCCGCCACCGCGAACAGTCTCGATTATCCTTCCCAAATCGTTGGGGGAGTAATCGTAGCTCATATCGAGGACGAGAAGGTCGTAGGTCCTCCCGAGTATGTCGCGGGTGTGCTTGAAGGTTACCGCCTTTACCTCGACGTTTGAACCCGCCAGAACGTCGAAATGCTTCCTAAAAGCTTCGTATCTCTTTCTTCCAAAGGTTTCCTCCCCGAGGGCATCTGTGGCATAAAGAACCTCGATTTTATCCTCGCTTTCATCTCTAAGGCGCTTCTTAATCAACTCCTCGAGAACATCGCTGAGAACTCTAGCAGAGGCTCCAGCAAGGATTCCGGCCAGTTCCGCCTTCCTCAGCGTGTCTCCCTCGATTACAATCATTCTCCTGTGGAAGTTTTCGAGTGCCTGAGCTAAGGCCGTCTCGGTGAGCTTGAGAACCGAGTCCTTAACCTTCTCGCCTTTGGCGTACTCTCTCACTTCCTTATCAAAGCGAACCTTAACCGTCATCTCTCCTCCCCGGGTAAAGGGGAGAGCGGGGATTTAAAAACCTTCGGAGCTCTTGAAGGGTCTCGATATTAATCGAAACGCTAAGCTTTTATACGAAAAGGGCCGAGTTAGTTCGGTGGTTTCTATGAAAGGCCTTACCGAGAAGGACCTCGGAAAATTCAGGCTCGTTGGCAACATCGATGCCTTCAAAAGAAGGCTCGTCTTTCAGGTGACGGAGATAAGCGTTGAGAAGGACGACTACTTCTCAAGGCTCTACTTCTACGACGGAAGGAGAGTTAAGCCCTTTACATCCGGCAAAAAGGACGGGAATCCAAGGTTCTCGCCTGATGGGAAGCTGGTGGCCTTCACATCCAAGCGCGATAAAGGAGAAGAAGCCGAGCTCTACGTTATCCCGACGGACGGCGGAGAGGCAAGGCTTTTAGCGAAGTTCAAATACGGAATTAAAAACCTCCGCTTTACCGAGGACGGAAAGGGGATAGCGGTTGTGACACCGATAGACGTCGAGAAAAAGCCCAAAGATGACGTCCACCTGATTAAGGAGCTCCCCTTCTGGTTCAACGGAATTGGATGGGTCTACGGGAAGAGGAGTGTTGTCTATCTCGTGGATGCTGAAACCGGCAAGAAAAGACGCCTGACGCCAAAGAACATCGACGTCTCTCAAATCCGCTTCCATAAGGGTAAGCTCTACTTCCTAGCTCAGGAAGACCGCGAGAGGAAGCCGATGGTGAGCGACCTCTACGTCCTCGACGGGAGAAAGGCGAAGCGCTTAACTCCCGGGGAGTGGGGCATAACCGATTTCATACCCCTCGACGATGGGACCTTTATTCTAAAGGCCAACACGCGCGAGCGCGGGATTCCGACGAACCCCCACATCTACCACTACGACCCCGAGACGGAAGAGCTTAGAAAGCTCACAAAGGACCTCGACCGTTCAGCTTATAACTCCCTCAACAGCGACGTAAGGGGAAGCCAGAGGGCGGAGCTGGTTTTTAAGGACGGCTGGGTTTACTACGTTGCCACCGACGGTCCAAGGGCGAACCTCTTCCGGGTTAACCTCGACGGAAAGATAGAGCGCGTTGTTGGTGGGGACAGAAGCGTTGAGAGCTTTGCAATCGGAGATTACATAGCTTTCACAGCACAGGACGCCGTAACTCCGACAGAGCTCTACGTTCTGAGGGACGGAAGGGAGAGAAAGCTCACGGACTTCAACGGCTGGATTAGGGAATACAGTCTCTCAAAGCCCGAGCATTTCAAAGTTAAGGCGGGCGATGGAGCGGAGATAGACGCCTGGATAATGAGGCCCGTTGGCTTTGAGCCTGGGAAGAAGTATCCGGCCGTTCTTGAAATCCACGGCGGGCCGAAGACAGCTTACGGCTACGCCTTCATGCACGAGTTCCACGTTTTAACGGCCAGGGGCTTTGTGGTTATCTTCTCCAATCCCAGAGGAAGCGACGGCTACGGCGAGGACTTTGCGGACATTAGGGAGCACTACGGTGAGAGGGATTATCAGGATTTGATGGAGGTCGTTGATGAGGCTCTGAAGAGGTTCGACTTCATAGATGGGGAAAGGGTAGGCGTCACCGGTGGCTCCTACGGCGGTTTCATGACGAACTGGATTGTTGGACACACGAACCGCTTTAAGGCCGCTGTAACCCAGCGCTCCATCTCAAACTGGGTGAGCTTCTTTGGGACGACGGATATAGGCTACTTCTTCGCGCCGGACCAGGTAGGAGGTGACCCGTGGAACAACACAGATACCTACTGGGAAAAGAGCCCGCTGAAGTACGCTCCCAACGTTGAAACGCCTCTCCTCATAATCCACTCGACGGAGGACTACCGGTGCTGGCTTCCGGAGGCGTTGCAGTTCTACACCGCTTTGAAATACCTCGGCAAGACGGTCGAGCTGGCCATCTTCCCGGGCGAGAACCACGATTTATCCCGCTCCGGCAAGCCGAAGCACAGGGTTAAACGCTTGGAG
>NZ_JALVAO010000031.1 GCF_027011145.1 Thermococcus sp.
ATCCTCGGGAATCGGCAGGTTGAAGACTTCCTTGTGCATCTGTATAAGAACGTCTTCCCCGCTGAGGCCCTGTTTGAGTAGGATTTCCCTCAGCTTTTCTCTCGCTTTGAGGAAGTTGCCCTCCAAAGCGAGTGTCATCATCTCGCGGACATCTTCCGGCCTTGCCCTGCTGGCAACGAGAAAGACGTTCTCATCGGTTATCTTCTTGTCAAGGGCAGCTGCCGCCTGGAGGACATTGATTGCCCTTCTCAGGTCACCTTCGGCAACATACAGGATAGCCTGCAGGCCCTCCTCCGTCAGCTCAAGGCCCTCGTTCTCGGCTATGTACTTAATCCTCTTCGCTATGTCCTCGTCACTGAGCGGTCTGAAGCGGAAGATTGCGCACCTCGACTGTATCGGCTCGATAATCTTTGAGGAATAGTTACAGCTGAGAATAAACCTCACGTTGTTCGAGAACATCTCCATTGTCCTTCTCAGGGCCTGCTGGGCGTCTTGCGTTAAAGCGTCTGCCTCATCGAGGAATATTATTTTGAAGCTCGCTCCACCTATCGGCTTCGTTCTTGCGAACTCCTTCACCTTCTCGCGTATGACATTTATACCCCTTTCATCGCTAGCGTTCAGTTCCAAGAAGTTGTGCCTCCAGTTCTCGCCGAATAACTCCCTCGCGAGGGCCAAAGCGGCGGTCGTTTTCCCGACACCAGGAGGCCCTGCAAAGAGCAGATGGGGCATCGAGCCTGTTTTGGCGTAGTGTTTGAGCCTCTTGACTATATGCTCCTGACCAACTATTTCATCTAATCTTTTTGGTCTGTACTTTTCAACCCAGGGCTTTTCAAGAACCTTAACTTCTCTAAGCTCCTCGGTCATGCCTTCCACCTAAAGGTTTATGAGAGCCGAGAGTTTAAGGGCTTTGCCATGGACCCGCTCGAACATTTTTCAATTCCCGGCCTTGTCTACCTCACGCTGTCGGGGGAGCCGACTCTCTCCGGACTTCTGGCCGTGGGTGCAGGGGCCCTGTTCCCTGACGTTGATGCGCTCTCAAAAGAGCACCGTTCCTACCTTCACTCCCTCCTGCCTTTCCTTCCAACCCTTATCCTCGGCCTGCACCTCCGCGGTTTGCCCCTTCTCTTTGCCCTAGGCTGGGGAAGTCACCTCTTCCTCGACTTCTTCACGGGAGTGATACCGCCGGTTTATCCCCTCTCCAGGAGGGGCTGGGGGTTGTCAATAGTAATCACAGGCCCGAGGAATTTTGGGATTGAGCTTAAGCTCATCGAGAGATATCCTGATAGGAAGCATGACTACCGGCTGGAAATCGGCGGTAGTTTTGCACTTGCAATTTTAACAATCCTCACGGCAATAATTAGACTGCACTAACCGGTTCAGTGCAAAACTTTTATACGCCAGTGTCCAATAACAACCGGTGGTTCTCATGGGAAAGCTTGACTGGATTAGGGAAGAACTTCAGGAGCTTAAGGAGAAGGGCCTCTACGTAACCATAAGAAAGTTGGAAAGCCCCCAGGGTCCCTGGGTCGTTGTTGACGGCAAAAAGGTTCTCAACATGTGTTCGAACAACTACCTCGGCTTGGCAGCACATCCCGAGATTCGTTACGCGGCAATAAGGGCCATCCTCGACTACGGTGTTGGAGCCGGAGCGGTTAGAACCATAGCCGGAACCATGGACCTCCACGTCGAGCTTGAGGAGAAGCTCGCCAAGTTCAAGAAGAGGGAAGCGGCCATCCTCTTCCAGAGCGGTTACAACGCAAACCTTGGAGCCATAAGCGCGCTCCTCAAGAAGGGCGAAGACGGTGTCTTCATCAGTGAAGAGCTCAACCACGCGAGCATAATAGACGGAATGCGCCTCAGCGGTGCGCCGAAGGTTATATACAAGCACATCGACATGGAGGACCTGAAGAAGAGACTTGAGGAAAACAAGGACAAGAAGAAGAAAATCATAGTCAGCGACGGTGTCTTTTCTATGGACGGCGACCTCGCTCCACTCCCCGAGATGGCCGAGCTCGCTGAGCAGTACGACGCTATACTTTACATCGACGATGCTCACGGTGAAGGCGTTCTCGGTGAGGGCGGAAGGGGTATAGTTGACCACTTCAAGCTCCACGACAAGGTTGACTTTGAGATGGGAACCCTGAGCAAGGCCTTTGGAGTCATAGGTGGCTACGTTGCTGGACCTGAGGAAGCGATAGAATACCTCCGCCAGAGGGCGAGGCCCTTCCTGTTCTCAAGCGCCCCGAATCCACCTGACGTTGCCGCTGCCATAGCTGCCGTCGAGATACTCCAGAGGAGCGATGAACTCGTTAGGAAGCTCTGGGACAACACCCACTTCCTCCAGAAGGGATTGCGTGATTTGGGCTACGACCTCGGAAACACGAAGCACCCGATTACACCGGTCATGCTCTACGACGAGAAGCTCGCCCAGGAGTTCTCAAAGCGCTTATATGACGAGTACAACATCTTTGCACAGGCCATCGTCTATCCGACAGTCCCGCTCGGAAC
>NZ_JALVAO010000032.1 GCF_027011145.1 Thermococcus sp.
TGTTTCAGAGGCGTGCCTGATAATCTTTATTCCGTCGCGGAGCCACTGGACGGCGGCACCAGTTACGAATATGCTCCCTTCCAGCGCGTAGGTGACCTTCCCCTTCAGTCCCCACGCTATCGTTGTGAGCAGGTTGTTTGAGTAGCGGACTGTCTTTCCAGTGTTTGCCAGTATGAAGCTCCCGGTTCCGTAGGTGGCCTTCACCATTCCCGTTTCAAAGCCCGCCTGACCGAATAGAGCGGCCTGCTGGTCACCGGCGTCTCCACTTACCGGAATTTCCGTACCGAGGAGGTCTCTCCTTGTATAGCCGTAGACCTCGCTCGACTCCCTTACCTCGGGCAGAATGTCCCTGGGAATCCCGAATATCTCGAGGAGCTCGTCGTCCCAGTCAAGCCTCTTGATGTTGAAGAGCATCGTTCTTGAGGCGTTCGAGTAGTCCGTCACGTGCTCCCCGGTCAGGCGGTAGATGAGGAAGGTATCCACCGTTCCGAAGAGAACCTCGCCTTTCTCGGCCTTCTCTCTCAGCCCGGGCACGTTGTCGAGGAGCCACTTGAGCTTGCTCGCGGAGAAGTAGGCATCGGGCACGAGACCGGTCTTCTGCCTTATCATATCGCCGTATTCCCTCTTTATTTCCTCGACCATTTCTGCAGTCCTTCTGCACTGCCACACTATCGCGTTGTAAAGCGATTTCCCGTTTCTGTCCCAGACTATTGTCGTCTCGCGCTGGTTGGTAACTCCGATAGCGGCTATCTGGTTCGGTTCTATTTTGGCCCTCTCAAGGGCGGTCTTTATGGCCCTGAACTGCGCCTCCCAGATTTCCTCGGGATTATGCTCCACCCAGCCGGGCTTGGGATAATGCTGGGGGAACTCATACTGGCCGATTCCAAGGATGTTGCTTTCTCTGTCGAATATTATCGCCCTGGCAGATGTCGTCCCCTCGTCGAGTGAGAGTATGAACTTCTCCATCTTTACTCACCACTTTCTTTCTAAATACCAGCTTGGGTATGGTTCTAAATTCTTATTAACGTTGCCAAAATCAAAAAGAAGAAAAGGTTCATCTTAAACCAAGTGAGCTTAAGTATTCAATCATTCTCTCCACATCGTTTGCAATCACAACTTCGAAGAGGCCCTTCAGCTTTGCAAGGCTGTCGTTGAGGTAGAAGAGTTCGTCGTTTTCCGTCCACAGGACGACTTTTAGTCCGAGGGAGCGGGCCCACTTTATGGCCTGGAGGGTCTTTTCAAGGCCGAGAAGCGGGATAGCCTCCATTGGAATGTTTATCGACCAGAGGTTCAGCTCCTCCTTAAGCTTTGGAATGAGCGGAACAACGTCTTCCCTGTTAATCAGAAGACCCATTCTGGTTTCCCCATCAAACTTCCGATATTCCCTCAGGGCATCAACGTTGAAGGAAGAAATCAGGACTCTCTCGGGGTTGTTTTTCTTGACGATTCTGGCAACTTCCCCGACGGCATCTTTATCCTTGAGCTCGACGTTGATTAGAGCACTTTCCGGGAGGGCTTCAAAGACTTCCTCAAGAGTCGGAATCCTTTCACCCATACCTATGTTGGCTTTTTTGATTTCTTCAAGGGTCATTTCTTTTTGTTTTCCCTTCATGTTGCTCGTTCTGTCTATGGTCTCGTCGTGCATTACAATTACTTTTTCATCTTTTGTTGACCACACATCGAGCTCTACCCCATCAGCACCTGCTTCGATAGCCTTTTTGAAAGCAAGCAAGCTGTTCTCGGGGAATTTACCCATGTATCCTCTATGCCCCAGAACTATAACTTTTTCTCGTTCCCACATGATGGATCGCCTCATTGGTTGTGGGTTCAAGGGATATAAACCTTTTCAGTCTGGCAGGATCGTCTGAGATTATTGCATATGCATATGGAAGTAGTTTTGGAATCCATTCAATTTCGTTCATTTGGTAATTCCAGAGCCAGATCTTGGTTTTCTTTCCATAGAAGCGGAGAAGTGTTCGAAAAACTCTGAACCCTGTGTATTTTATGAGGTCGAGAGGTACATGAAGATAACCCTCTCTAAACTTAAAGCTTCTAAAAAAGGTTCTTGGGGTTGTTATGGAAAGTCCAACTCGGCAGTATGGACACTCTCTGCGAATAATTTTCAACCATCCTAAGCTATCAACGGATATAACTGTTCTATCGAGAAGTCCTGTAGATTCAAGTTTATTCAAAAGGGGATTGAGTGCCTCAATATCTTTAAGATCTGCGTTGATTAGTCTGGGTTTTAAAACTAAAGCGTCCTTTAAAAGGGGAACAAGTTTTCCTTTTGGGTGAAGTCTCGTTAGTTCCCTGTATGTCAGGGCTTTTACTGAATATTCTTGACCATCGCTTTTAAACGTCCCATCATGAAGTAAAACAAGTTTTTTATCGTGAGTTATCCTGACGTCGAACTCTATTCCATCTGCATATTTGAGAGCTCTCTTGAATGCAGGTATCGTGTTTTCAAGTTTACCTCTGAACCCTCTATGGCCCAATATGAAAATTTTATCACTGTCTTTAAATGTCATCTTCATTACCGCCCAAAAATGAACTCAAAATACTTAAAAGTTCCTCGCTATACATCATCGTATCACTATAGTCTATATAGGAACTCGTTAGCGGGAGCTATAAAATGGAGGGGATAGAAATGAAACGGGAATTTAGCTGGGGAACCGTTTTGGGACTGGCCCTCCTGGGTTTTAGCATGAGCACTGGCTGGGCCTTAAACAAAGGACTCTCCTTTAAGTTACTTCAGAATGAGTACACTAATTCTGCCTTTGTAATTGGCGCCGTGCTTTCACTTCAGGGACTAATGGGAATCTTTGTTCCAATTCTGATGGGCTATTACAGTGATAAAAGCCATTTTGGCAGGGGTCGAAGGACACCATTCATTCTTGCTGGAGGTATCTTTGCAGGCTTTGTGACCCTCGGTGTTTACTTCAGCTACATAGCAAAGGTTCCTTTGCTGGCTTTTGCGACGATGCTTGCGCTGTTTTACTTTGCTCTGTACTTCTACGTTGCCCAGTACCGCTCACTGATGCCGGACGTTATTCCAAGTGGCGAGCGCGGAAGGGCAAGCGGTATAATAACACTCTTCGAGTGGGCGGGCAACCTCTTCCTGTTCGGAAGCTTGGCATTTTTAATAATTGAGGCAACTAAGAAAACGGGCATCAAGAACGAAATAAACGCCCTGATACAGGCGGGATATATGTGGATTCCCTTTGCCGTTGTCTCTGGGTTCCTGATGCTCTCGGCACTCATTGTCTATATGAAGGTTAGAGAACCCCCCTTACCTGAAGAAATGCCGGAAGAGAGTCTTACAACGTATCTCCGCTCAATAGTTTCCGACAAAGACTTCTTGAAGTTCTATTCTGCCCAGATACTCTGGTGGATGAGCTTCGAGTTCGTGGCTGTCTTCCTCTTTGGAATCCTTGAGTCGGTCCTTGGAACAAAGGATGTCACCGCCCTCGGAAACGCAATAATGGCTCTCTTTAATGTCCTCGTGCTGGTGGGTGCCGTTATTGGGGGAGTACTCTACGACAGGACGGGCAGGAGGAAGTCCATCGTCCTTGGTGGAATAATATTCCTCATACCCTTCCTCGCGGGCTGGTTTGTTTACACCAAAGTCCAGATAACGGCTTTAATTGGAATAGCAGGAATAGGCTGGGGAATGCTAATGGCCACATCATGGCCCGTCATTGGCGACCTCCTAACCAAGTACGAGCGTGAAGCATTTAACGGCCGTTATTACGGCTTCTTTGAGGCAACAAAATCCTTCCCGATACTGATAGCAGGTCTGGTCGGTGGTGCAATAGTCCAGCTTGCAGGAGGTAATTATAGAGTCCTTTTCCCCGTTGGTGCAATATTTGTCATAATTGCCCTGCCCCTTATCTGGGGAATGAAGAACCTTGACGTTGTCTCTGAAGACAAGCCGGGCATAGAAGACATTGAAGAAACGGAAGTGGGGGTATGACCCGGTGTTGGCTGAAGTTTTGATTTTTCTATTTCTGCTCTTCATAGCTTTTTCTGCCTTCGTCGCCTACAAAATGGTCAAACCACCGCGCTTTATCGGAGATTGGACGCCGAGGGACTTTGGCTATGAATACGAAGACGTTACCATCGAGACAAGGGACGGGCTGAAGCTCAGCGCCTGGTGGATTCCCAATGAGAAGGACTCGACGGTTATTCCTTTGCACGGCTACACGAGGAGCAGGTGGGATGAAGTCTACATGAAACAGACCACTGAGTTCCTCCTTAAGGAAGGCTACAGCGTTCTCGTCTTTGATTTCCGCGCCCACGGGAAGAGCGAGGGCAACTACACCACAGTTGGAGAGAGAGAACTCATTGACGTTGTCTCTGCAGTGGACTGGCTGGAAAAGAACCACCCCGAGAAGGCCAAGAAAATAGGTTTGGTTGGCTTTTCAATGGGTGCTGTGGTCACGATAAGGGCCCTCGCGGAGGACGAGCGAGTTACCTGCGGTGTCGCGGATTCACCTCCGATTTACCTTGACAAAACAGGGGCGCGTGGTTTGAAGTACTTTGCCAACCTCCCGGAGTGGCTCTACGCCTTTGTCAAGCCCTTTACAAAACTCTTCAGCGGTGCGAAGGAACTCAACATGCTCGACTACGCCGAAAAAATCAGAAAACCTCTCCTCCTCATAGCGGGCAAAAAGGATCCCCTCGTGAAGGTTGATGAGGTTAAGGAGTTCTACGAGAGGAACAGGAAGGTGAACCCGAACGTGGAGCTCTGGGTCACAGATTCACCCCACGTCAGAACGCTGAAGTTCCACCCCGAGGAGTGGAAGACAAAGGTCGGTGACTTCCTGAGGAGGCACCTCTAGAAAGGTTTTTACGCCCTTTTCCCATCTTTCCCCGATGAAGAGACTGCTCGTGTTCGCTATATTTCTCCTGGTTTTCCTGTCCTCAAGTTCCCTGTCGAGTCCTGCCTATATTCAACCCTTTGGGCGCTTTGCCATACTCGTCCATGACGTCAGTCCCGCCTATCTTCCTCAGCTATGGAACATAACGGCGGTTATAGACGAGTACGGCCTCCAGAACAGGACTTATCTCTTCGTTATCCCAGACCACGGCGGAATGATGCCGATGTGGAAGTATAAATCTTTTATGGACTTTCTCAAGGAGTTAAAGCGCGAGGGTTACCATATTGAGCTACACGGATACACCCATATCGGGGACGAGTTCAACAGCAACGCAAGTGTCGCCGAGAGGAAGCTCGAACTGGGCTTAAGGGCCCTTTCCTATCTCAACGTCACGCCAAAGTACTTCATAGCCCCGAGATATTCCCTTTCAAGGCCCGCTCTGGAGGTTCTCCTCGAGCACAACATCACCGTCATCGGGGAGGATTTCATCTACTTCTCAAACGGAACTGCCGAGCCCATCTACAACCGCGAATACACCTGGTATATCCCCACATTGCTTCTCCCCTACGAGCTAGAAAGTGCCGAAAGCTCCTATGAGAACATGAACGGGACGTTTTTCCTCTCAATCCACCCCAAGGCCGTTAACAACAAAGCCGGAATGGAGTTTTTGAAGAGGTTTCTGGGATTCGTTTCAAAAAGTGGCCTCGGCTAACCCTCTTTTCATCATCATCAGCGTGGCTAACGCTCGTCATCGGCCGTCTCTTCTTCGTCGGTGGGTTTAAAAAGGCATGGGAAAACTTGAAGGGGGATGACGAGCGTTTACCGGTCTGACTTGTGATGAGACTGGCACTGGCCGACCCGACCGAAAGACGTAAATACTTTCTTTTGCAAGAGTTAAACCGGTGGTGAAAGTGGACTTCGCGCTGTTCATGGAGCGCTATGGATATAAGATTCTTCTAGTTGGTCTCGTTGGTGGGACTTTTGTGTTCATTTTTGGGTATCTTGGATACGCCCTTCACTTTCTGGGGAGATACAGCTGGGGAGAAGTTGGGTTTATTCTTGGTCTCCTCATAGTTGCATCGTTTATAGGGGCTTTTGCTGGGAAGTTTATGAACACAGCTACCTCTCTCTTTTCAAGAATAAGCTACCATTACAAGGCAAAGTTCATGGAAGATGAGAAGAAACTCGAGAAGGAGAGAGAAAAACTAAGGGAGGAAGGAGGGAGGCTCTATTGAGCCTTAATAGGTGCCCCAAAGGCCCTGTCGCCGGCGTCACCTAAGCCGGGGAGTATGTAACCTTTGTCGTTCAGCTCCCTGTCAACCTTTACCACGAATATTTCAACTTCAGGGTGTTTCGTCTTTATCCTCTCTATTCCCTCCGGGGCCGCGAGAACGCCGAGGACAACGAGTCTCTTTGGCTTCCCGTAGCGTTTGACCTCATCGAGAACCTTAATCAGAGTTGAACCGGTCGCTATCATGGGGTCGGCGACGATGACTGTGTCTTCCGGTTTTATCTCTGGGATTTTGACGTAGTTCATCTCAATCTCAAACTTTGGTGCTTTTCCGCGAGATGCGGAGACGATGCCAACGCGCGCGTGCTCGAGGACCTTGATGAGACCCTCCATCAGCGGTATGGCCGCGCGGAGAACCGTTATTATGACGACGTTCCTCCTGTCCTTTACGAGAACTCCCTCCGTTTCTTCAAGGGGCGTCTTCACGGGAACCCTCTCGACTTCCATAGTCTTCGTCAGCTCGTAGGCCATGTAACGGCCGAGCTTTACAAGGCCCTTTCTGAATGCTATCGGCCCCGTTCTCTCGTCCCTCAGCTCGGTCAGTATTTCCATCAAAAAGGGGCTGTCCTCAAAGGAGTAAACTCCCTCCCATCTTTCGGCCTTCATGTTCTCACCGTTGGCCCTTGGACGGGGGGTTTATTAGCCTTCCGAATGTTTAACTCCACCCGGCTTTCCCGGTTCTTTGGACTTCTTCTCGATTATCGCACTCATCCAGCTCCCGCGGAGGAACCAGGCGAGCGCTATCAACGCCCCGAGGAAGTTACTAAGACCCATTCCGAAGAAGACGCCCCTGCTCGTGAAGTCGAAGAGGCTCGCGAGGGGTATCGTCAGCCCGAGAATCGTTACGGCCCCAATGTAGCCGAAGGCGTAGCTCAGCGGGATTCTCAGGCCCCAGAGACGGATTATGCCGAGGGCCATGCTCTTTTTGGTATGCCCTGCCGAGAGAAAGGTCCTGTTGACGACGATGAAGATTCCGTTGAAGAATGGAACCGAGATGAGGAAGTACTCAAGGACAATTTTGCTCTCGGCTATGACCTTGGGGTCGTCGAGGAAGACCTTGAAGATTGGAACGCGGAAGATTCCAATGATTAGAACCGCAAGACTAGCTATGGTGAAGTTGATGAGCATCGTCCTCTCGGCTATTCTTTTGGCTCTCTCGAACTTGCCGGCGCCGACGTTCTGGGCTATCATGGTTCCCATGGCCATGCTTATGCCCCTAGAAATGCTCGTCAGGAAGTTCACCAGCCTCGTGGTTATGACGTAGGCCGCGTATGTGACGTCACCGAAGCCCATTATAATCCTCGTAAGGACTACGAAACCGAAGCTGTTTGCAGATTGGCCGATGCCTGAGGGAAGCCCAACGCGGAAGAGCCTTCTGTAGAACTCGAAGTCCGGTCTGAGGCTTGAGGGAGTGAGTTTTAACGCCACCCTTCCCGAGAACATGAGGTAGAGCCCGATTGCTGAGCCGGTTGCGTTCGCTATAACCGTAGCTACCGCCGCTCCGGCAACGCCGAGCTTTGGGAAGGGGCCGAGGCCGAAGATGAAGAGCGGGTCGAGGACTATGTTGAGGAAAACGGTAATCAGGGTTATCCTCATCGGGGTCTTCGTGTCGCCGGAAGCCCTCATCAGGGCTGAGAAGGCCATGTATGTGAAGGCGAAGGGAACGCCGAGGAAGACTATCGTCGCGTAGGTCTTCGCGTAGGGGTAAAGCGCTGGCGTTACCTTCATGAAGCGGAGCGCGTAGGGGAGGATTAGGACGCTTATGATTGCCGTCACCACTGAGAAGAAGACCATGAGGGAGTAGAGGGCTCCCGCGGAGCGACCGGCCTTTTTAAACTCTCCGGCCCCTATGTACTGCCCCACGAAGGCGAAGCCGGCCGTGGCAAACCCCATTCCCAGCGCCATCAGAGTCCCGATAATCGGCCACGTTACTCCCGGGGCTGAAAGTGCTTCCCTCCCGAGTTTACCGAGCCAGAAAGTGTCGGTTATGTTGTAGACGACCTGGACGAGGTTGTTGACTATCAGCGGGCCCGCTAGCTTGAGGAGTGTTCTCTCTATCGGCCCGTTGATGATTTCTTCACGCATCTCGCTGAGCTTCATGGGCTATCAGATCGCCATCGAAATGTTCCTATTTAAAGCTAATGCCCACACCAAGTAGTTGTTTAAAGAAGAAATCAAGATCACGGAATAAACCATTAAGAAAGGGAAGAAAATCAGAACTCGAGCTCGTCCTTATCCTCGAAGAGTCTCTTTCTGGCAGCTTCAAGCATGAGCTTCTGCTCCTCTTGGGCGACGGTCTTCCTGATGAGCTCGACGGCATCTGGGTTCGCTGAGATACTGTCAATTCCGAGCCTGACGAGGATTCTAGCCATCTTCGGGTCACTACCAGCCTGTCCGCATATGCTGGTTTCTACTCCATACTTCTTACAGACCTTTATGACGTGCTTGATGAGCTTAAGTACTGCCGGGTGCTTCTCATCGTAGAGCTTGAAGACGCGCTCGTTGTCCCTGTCGATGGCAAGGGTATACTGGGTGAGGTCGTTGGTTCCGAAGCTGACGAAGTCAAGGCCTTCTTTGATGAGGTCTTCAATGATGAGAGCTGAAGCTGGAGTCTCGATCATGACACCCCACTCGACGTCTTTGTGGGGTTCGAGGCCAACTGAGCGAGCTATCTCTTTAGCTTTCCTTATCTGCTCAGGGTGGCTGACGAGCGGGAGCATTACTCCAATGTTGTCGTATCCCTCATCAACGAGCCTCTTTATTGCTTTGAACTCGGCCCTGAGAAGCTCTGGCTGGTCGAGACCGCGCCTGATTCCACGCCAGCCAAGCATCGGGTTCCTTTCGATAGGTTCGTCTTCACCGCCTGGAAGCTCACGGAACTCGTTGGTTGGAGCGTCGAGGGTCCTATACCAGACGCGCCTTGGATAGAACGCTTCAACGACTTTTCTTATTCCCTCTACGAGCTTCTCAACAAGCTCTTCTTCTTTACCCTCCTTGATAAACTTGACCGGGTGCTGGCCGATGCTGAGTATCATGTGCTCAGCCCTGAGGAGACCAACGCCATCTGCACCGGTTGCAGCTGCGCGCTCAGCAACTTCAGGCATAGAGACATTGACTTTGATCTCTGTTGCTGTAATGAGGGGAGCTCCAGCTACGACAACTTTGCTCTCGGCTTTTTCCGCTTCTTTCTTCTTTACAAGGCTCTTGACTATGCCCTTGTAAACGACACCTCTGGTTCCGTCGACGGTAACTAGCATGCCGTCCTTGAGCTTCTTGGTTGCTTCTTTGGTTCCAACAACAGTTGGGATTCCGAGTTCTCTACCAACTATTGCGGCATGGCACGTTCTTCCACCTTCATCTGTAACGATGGCGCTAGCTCTCTTCATGGCTGGAACCATGTCGGGGTTAGTCATTGTGGTTACGAGAACGTCTCCCTCTTTGACTTTGTCTATTTCGCTGGCGTCAAAGATTATCACGACCCTACCGGCACCAATTCCAGGTGATGCTCCAAGGCCCTTAAGAATTACTTCCATCTCTTCAGTTTCTTCTACCTCTTCGCTCTCACTCGGTGCCTCCTTGAGGGTGGTTATAGGCCTGGACTGAACTATGTAGAGTTTTCCATCGTCCTTGTCATAGGCCCACTCGATGTCCTGGGGATACTGGTAGTGTTCCTCAATCTTGGCTCCCATCTTGGCAACTTCGATTATCTGCTCGTCTGTAAGAACTTGCTTTTCAACGTATTCTGGCCCGAGGTAGTCGGCAACTTTAACGAGAACGGTACCCTTACCTGTTTCGGGATTGCGGATGTACATGACTTCTTTCTTGGCAATATACTTCTCCTTTATCTTCCAGGTGCCCTTCTCGACGATGTATTCATCTGGAGTAACGGCACCGCTTACGACAGCCTCGCCTAGTCCCCAAGCGGCGTTAATCATTATCTCGTTCCTGTTGTTGGTAACAGGGTTGGCGGTAAACATAACACCGCTGGTCTCGCTGTTGACCATCTTCTGTACAACCGCTGAGAGGTAAACCTTCCTGTGGTCAAATCCCTGCTTGGCCCTGTAGAAGGTAGCTCTGGCAGTCCAAAGTGAGGCCCAACACTTCTTGACCTTGTCTATAACGTCGTCATCACCGTAAACATCTAAGTAGGTTTCCTGTTGGCCGGCAAAACTCGCTTCCGGAAGGTCTTCAGCGGTAGCAGAAGAGCGAACGGCGACGTAAACAGCATCCTTTCCGAATCTCTGGCTAAGTTTGTGGTATGCATCTAGAACTTCGGTTTTTATCTCTTCGGGCATTGGAATGCTTTCTATTAGCTCCCTAATAACGGCAGTGTTGTCAAGGAGTTCTCTGCTGTCGTCAACGTTAGTTCTGCTGACTATGTCCATAATCCAATCCTGAAGTGGTCTCGGTTCATCAGGCGCTTCCGCGAGAACTTCCGCGAGAACACCGCTTTTAGCTTTTTCTCCCATTATCTTTTCGATATCACTTTTGCTGAGCTTAACGTTCTCCACAAAGTACTTGTATGCCTCAGCGGTGACACAGAATCCGGGCGGAACAGGTATTCCTGCCCTTGTGAGCTCACCGAGGTTTGCACCCTTTCCTCCAACAAGGGGGACATCTTCCTTGCTGAGCTCCTCGAACCACCTTATAAACTTGTATTCGCTCATGACGTTTCCCTCCGTTTAATTACTGCGAGTGATATATCGAAAGGTCGCTTTTAAAATTAACTATCCAGACCTGTTCCTCAGTGTATAGGGTTGAAAAAGAAAGGAGATGTGTTCATTTGGAGATAGGGCGCCCTAATTAGTCCCAAGGCTATTCCTTATAAATATTTTGAGCTTTCCATTGCAGAACTCTTTAACAAGTTTGTAATTTTCACTTTCAAGAATATTTGAATATGTAATTGGCTCTTTGCAAATGATTATATCGTAGTATTTCTCCCGGAGTTTCCTTTCAACATTTTTATTTGCCAACATTATCTCGACCCTTGCTCCGGGATAATAGAACCCTGCCATAGTGTAGATGGGTGGTGAAACTAGCAATTTTCTTGCCGAATAGTGCTTACTCGCATACCTCAGCGCATGGGATTCACATTTTCCAGTCATATTCCACCTCTCCTTTAGAACAAACGCGCTTCCACCCACAGGAATGAGGAGGAGAAGAGCGAGACCTATTGTGATGGCCTTTTTCCACGGCTTTATCTGCCTTCCTGCGAGCTCAAGGGCTTTCTCAATCCCGTCCGCGATTAGCGAAACCCCCTCAACGGCCAGTATTCCCATGACCGGCGCCAAGAACGTTATGAAGCGCGTCTCCTTGTGGGTCACCGTCATTATCATGGCGAACCCTATGAGGGCCCAGCTTATCAAAAGCCAGCCCTTTTCGTCCTGCCTCTGCCTTATGAGTCCCAGAACCACCAGCGCGGGGAGGACGTGCCCTATGTCCTTGAAGAGCCACTTCATGAATGTTGAGACCGAGACCGGCCTGTCGGCTGTAACGGCCCTGCTCGCTATCTCAAAGGGTTTCAGGGCTCCGCCGTAGTGTAGATGGCCCAAATAGAGCCATGGACTCAGGGTCAGGAGGAGCAGGGCGAAGCCAATCCAGTATTCCTTCCTTTTGGCCCAGTCCCAGTACTCCGTGAACCAGAGGTAGGCGATGAAAACCGCTATTATAGAGAGCCCGGTGTAGCGCGTTAGTATTGCGAGGCCGGCCGAGACGAAGGCCAGATAAACCCTCGTGGGATTTTTTCTCTTCCTTCCGGTGTGGAGGAGATAGATGGCCAGGGCGTAGAAGAAGGTAAATTCGCTGTGAACAAGTTCCCTCGTCCCCATGGTGAATGCTAGAGCGTTGAAGATGAAGAAGGCCGAGCTGAGGATTCCCTTGACGGGTCTCTCAAAGAGCTCCATAGTCAGGAGATAAACCAAAACCGCCGTCATGGCAAAAAAGACGGCAGAAACAAGTCTCGCAACAGTAAGCTGGCTCAGGGGTTCATGGATGAAGTGGTAAAACATCGAGAGAGTGTACGGGTAGAGGGGTGGGCGGTACATCATGTAGACTCCCTGGTAGGTGAAATTCGCGGGACTAACGGCCAGATTCCTGGCGATGTCAATGTAAAGCGCCCCGTCGTAGCTCAGCGTGTCCCAGGGCGGAAAAGTTATGAGCTCAATTCCCAGAGCGAAGAGGAAGATTATTCCCGGCAGGACTTTCCGGGCTAGTTTTTTCCTGTCCATGTCTTCACCTCCGATAGGTAGGCCATCAGGAGGATTGCAACGAGGAACTGTCCCTCGATTCCAATGTCGAGGGCAAGGACTGCAACGGTTAGCGCGAAGGTCCCCGTGAATGGGTTTGTGGAGGCCTTTCCAAGGGCCAAACCTAGGATTAGTGCCTCAAGGAGTCCAAAAATTCCAAAATCATAGGCCGGCTGTCCGAAGATTGTGTATGTGTATCCGATGTGTTTTCCAAAGAGTCCGCCAACGTAGCCCGTTGGGTCCGGATTGAAGAGAAGTTCCCCCCTTCCAAAGGGCATTCCCAGACTAAAAAGTTTCTCGTATACAGTGTAGGAGGAGGCAGGCCTGTAGAGGATGCTTCCCAAAAAGCCCAGCTTCCACACTGGATATTCCCTCACCGTTACATAGTATCTGGCTAAGAAAACTCCAAGGAGCAGGATTATACCAATCAAAACGACTTTTTTATGGCTTTTTATTTCTTCAAACGTTAGCCTGTTTTCGTAAGCTATCCTGAGGGCGTACGCAACGGCCACGCCAAGGCCAACAGTCCTTGACGCACTTATGATTGCAATCATCTCGCCTATTACGAGGAGTCGAACGTCAGGAAGAACGGCTATTGCCCCTATGACTATGTCCCCTGCAACCAGAAAGGGGACGCTTGCCTCCGTGTATCTGAGTTCCGGCTTTAGAACCGGAAGGCCCCACCTCAGGCAGGCAAACGCCGTTAGGCCTGTGGCCACCAGGAGGGCCGGCAAAACGGCCCTTCTCAGAAGGTTTTTCCTCATTAGGAGATAGAGAATGGAAAAGCTCAACGCTCCACCCACCAGATAGCCCGGTCCAAGGGGAACAAGTAGGAGAAACGCAGAAAGGAATAAACGTCCATTCAAATTTGCCCCCTTCTGTAATCCAACTAGAAGGATGGCCAGAAAAAGAACAGCGTAGATGGCCGGCCCCGTCTCGGGCCCGTTGAAATAGATGGCCTTTCCCAGCCACGCCATCAGTAGGTATGCAACGGCAGTTAACCCGAAGAGTTCATCGGGCTTCACGCTTCCTCATCACCTTCCATCCGCTGTAAACTGTATAGGCCCCAAGGAGGAACAGGGCGTAAACGGGCAGGTCAAGTATTCCGGTTTCTACACCAACTATCCCGTAGGCCAGCGTGGAGTAGTAGAGGGCCCGGGTTAGTGGATGGGTCGCCTTTGAGATTGAACCGTAATAGAACCCGAGGAGAAAGCCCTCCACTATGGCGAATACCCCGAAGTCGAGGTACATTCCGCCTAAGAGGGTCGCGGTTATGGTTGCCCCTGTGTGGACGTAGAGGAACTTCGCTATGAGCCCCCTCGGGGAGTAGCCTCCCCATATGTACGAGGTCACTCCGGTCCACTGGAGGTAGCCTTTGTACGTTCCGCTCCAGTCTCCCCGCCATATTATGGCATCAAGAGCAGAGACCGTGCTCTGAAAGCGAACCCAGAGGCTTGAGAGGCCGTTTCCGCGGAGAAACGTTACCAGAAGGAACAGGATAGCGCCTCCTCCAAGGATTCCGGCGAGTTTTTTGACGTTAAACTTTCCTTCTTTTCTTGAAGTCTCGTAATAGGCCGAGCCTATTGCTATGACCGAAACGAGAACCGGGGTTCTGTATGCATAGAGGGAAACCGCGATTGGGTATAGGAGTGAATATTTCTTTCCCCTGAGGAATAGATAGACACTCGAAGGGACGCCGAGGAAGTAGGTCAACGCCGTCAGCCTTGGGCTGAGGCTCGTTCTTATTGCCGGATGAAGGAGGGGTATTCCTCCAAGTCTTATGATTTGGAGTGCTATTATTCCGATGGCCAACCAGAACGCGTAGACGATATACTCCTCCCTGATTTTAAGGCCGTTATCGTGCCATTCCAACTCCTCTCCCCGTTTAATCCCCAGGACTATTGCCAGTGCAAAGGCCAGACTAACGGCGATGGTCTTTGGCTCGGCAAGTCCTATGGCGACGTAGGCCATGAAGAGAATCGGCACGAGGGCCGGGAACTTCATGGATTTCTCACCTCAAGGAGCTTCAGGGGGAGATTTCTTTCGTTGGAGTTAACGTAGAGAAGGCCGTAGGTATACACAGTGTAGTTGCCAAGGTATTCGATTAGATACTGAACCGGAACCATGTTGGCAGTTATTATGGCCCCATTCGGGCCCAAATGGTTTATGGTTATTGAGCCGTAGGTTCTGTAATCTGCTTGGTACTTCAACTTGCCTATCTCTATAGGAGTTATTCCTCCCTCGATGTAGATTTTTCCGGAGTAGCGAACCGAGTAGTATTGGTTGGGAAGCAATTTTGAGAAGACCTCCGAGCCTTTTCCTTCCATTGGGGCAACTTCGTAGAGGTATACTTTGCCGTAGTATATAACCTTGATTAGTTTTGCCTTTATATCCTCCCTTGTTGCTTCCGGTCCTCCAACGGTGTATGTAGTCCCGTTCACAACTATTGAGATTGTAGACCCCCTGACGCTCAGGAGGGTTCCCTTGATGGTTTCTCCATTAACGGTCTTAATGATAACTGTAACGTTGAAACCTTTAACAAGAAGACCATAAGCTTGATTTGCTGCCTCGTATATCTCTCCTCCTTGATAATGTTGAACGGTGGAATTAAGGACAAGGCCGATAATTGCAATTATAACCATTACAACCACAGTCCTTTTGACGTCCATGTTATCACCACTTGGTTTGATTCTTTACTGGTGATAATAAAAATCTTTGTCTTAATTCCATCTTGGACAAAAGTGTCCATTTTAGCTTCTAATGGGGCCTTGGAATTTCACAAGGTTCCCTGTAGTCGAAATGTTTATATCTGGGGGCTCATTATCTACTAATGCCATATCAAAATCCAAACAAGGAGGTGTCTTAATGAACCGAAAGGCTTTAAGCTTAATAATTGCCGTGGTTATGGTGCTATCCCTGATACCAGTAGTACTTCCGCCGGTGGCAGCAGCGGAGCCAGTAACACAAAACAATCAACCCCACGCCTCGATTTCAATAGAAAAAGTGGGCTCTCAGGGGTCTTCAGAATCCTTTGGAGTCGTTAGCGAGGATCTTAAGGAACTCCTTAAACTGATATTCGAGAAGTATCCAAACCAGGAGATATGGATTCCTGCTAAGGTCGTATCTAGTATTCCAATCGAACTTCATTATCCCGGACTTAAAGTCGTTGGCCGTTCTGAGATAGCAGGAAATTACGTTTACCTTGTAATGATTAAATCCTCGCCACACGCTGTAGGACTAGTGGAAAAAATAGCTCAGATTAATGGAGTCCTTGAAGTTTCCCCTCTTAGCGATGTTAAACCCCTCATTGCAACACTCAGCAAGGAAGGTACCCCAACCCTTGAGGACTACCTTAAGGTTCTGTCGACCTCATTCAAGGGTAAAAAGCTTCCGGGAATGAACTTTGTATACAGGACTGAACTGAAGAAGCCAGAGTTTATTGATGGATTTAAAGTGCTATCCTTTAGGGACCTGGCTCCGGCTCTCACAAAAACAAATCCGGAGGTACTGGCCAGTTATCTTCAGGCAAAGGAGAAGGCTAGAAAGCTAATTGGGGACAACTATCCAATTCTAGAGCCAAAGGATATATTCTCGACGATAAACATTGGAGCACTTGGCGCTTGGAAGACCTATGGAATAACGGGTCAGGGGATAAACGTTGCCGTCATAGACAGCGGAATTGACTTCGGAAACCCTGACCTGAGTGACACCTATGCTGTTGAGAAGAACCCGAATTCTCCGTACTATGGATGGCCTATAGCCTTCGACAGCGCTTCAATGCTCGAGTACCTTCTCTTCGGTGAGGCGTTTCCCAACCTGTTCATGTATCCATTCTTCTGGCCATGGTACTCAAACACCAGCCTGTTCACTGGCGTGCCCTTTCTCTTCAAGTTCCCGTACGTCGTCGGGTATCGCGGAACCAACTTTACGGTAGCCTTTTCGGGAATGAGCCTTGCGAACATACCCAACACAACCGCCAGAGCCGAGCTTATAAACGAGGTTCTCCAGTACCTTTTTAACGGGACACCGACTGGTCAGATACTCCTCGTAGATGACGATAACGGTCCTGACAACAACGGTACGATGTGGTATGATTTCGACTCGTATTACACCTCCGCACTTGACCTACTCGGTTACAACTACACCATCTACCGCGTGGTTGACAACGAGAGGCCCAACTACACTGTTCTCAAGAACTACTCCGCGGTTATATGGTTCACGGGGATGAACAACGAGACCTTTACCACTGAACAGCTTGGGAACATAAGCGAGTATCTCGACAACGGCGGAAAACTATTCTTGATAAGTACCGGCTTCCTTGACACAAACGGTTTCTACGTTCCCGCAAACTACACCTGGCTCCTCAACCAGACCAACGTAACAGCTCCCGCAACGAACAACTTCACCGTCTATCCAGTAACTATAAACACAACCGTTGACAAGTTTGTTGTTAACACGACTGCCTCCAACGGGTCTCTGGACATAGATCTCCTGGTCCTCTACAACGGAAGCATAGTTGGTACTTCGGAGAACTGGGGACCCAACGAAAGTGTCGTTATCAATAACCCGGCCCCGGGTAACTATCTCGTGGTTGTTTACAGCTACGATAACCCAGCCCCAGGAAACCTGACCTACAACATAGTCGCATACACGATAAAGTACGGTGCTCCCCAGCAGAGTGATTTCAACAAGAACTACCTCCACATCTCAAACTCCTCCTATTACCTGCTCAACCTTGGCATACCAAGTGTCGGCATTGACAACGCTGGAACCTTTAGGGTCGAGGCCGTCAACAGGGGAGCTGTTAACGTAACCGAAGGCTACATAGGAATCCCGTATTACTACCTTGACCCATCCACAACTGATTTTGAGGCAGACCCAACGATACCGGGAGCGAACGCCACGATAATAAGTCTCGGTTATATGGCCCTGCCGGTTAACTTCACCTACGGCGTTCTTCCGTTCAGGCTTCCACTCAACCTCAACCTTACGTTACCCTTCAAAGGACAGGTCCACATAGGAATGCACCCAGACCTTGCTCTGGCAATCATAAACACGCCGCCTGACTCATACTACATCAATCCGGCAATGGTTCTTGTTGTGGATTCAAACGGTGATGGAAAATACGACAAGGTCTACGTTGACCTGACAACCGACTGGGGTCAGTTCGTTGACTTCAATGAAGACACTGGTCACACGAAAGACAACCCCGTTGTTGCTTGGGATCTGTTCAAGACCGAGTTCGTCCCAGGAAGGGGTGCTGTAGACGTTCCAGGAAAGGACGGCTACGCCGACATCTCCGGTGGACTGGTATATTTCATAGCCGACGGCAAGACGCCAATACCGTACTCAGATGTCGTCGCCAAGCGCTGGGGACTGCCCCTTAGAATACCAAGCAACGGTGGACTGGTTGCGTTCATGATAGGAAGCGTCTTTGCCGGAGGACTTGAGCACGGAACGCTCTGTGCAGCGGCTATAGCTGCCCAGGGTAGGACAATAGGGCCAGAAGGTCTCGCAGAGCTTACCAACACGACCCCACAGTTCTTCTATCCTGTCGTTGGAGACGCAATCAACGCCAAGATAATAGCCGAGGGCGACCTCTACACGCTTATGTCCAACTGGATTGACCTTATGTACTTCGCAACAGAGGGTTACGATGGTGTTCCCGGAACGGGTGATGAAGCCCAGATAACCAGCAACAGCTACGGGATGAGCTTATTCTACCTCTACGACAGGGGTTACACCTTTGAGGACAGATTCCTCAAGTTCCTAAGCCTTGCAAGACCATTCACGGTGCACTTCTTCGCAGCAGGAAACGAGGGACCGGGCTATGGAACGGACTCAAGCAACGGTGCATCACCGGGAGTCATAACTGTTGGTGCGGCTACCGAATTTGGCTACCGCGTTGCCCTTGGCTGGAATGCTCTGGACGAATACGGTGATGTTGCAGATTTCTCAAGCAGGGGTCCGAACGCCCTCGGACAGGTCAAGCCGGACATCCTGGCAACGGGCGAGTTTGCCCTGGGTAGCACTACGCTCAACATGCAGGCCTGGAGGAGCACCCCAATACTGGGAGGGATCTTCGCCAACGAGATATGGGCAGGAACGAGCCTTGCAACTCCAACGGCAGCCGGAGTCGGAGCGCTGGTTGCAGAGGCATTCTACATTGCCCACGGGAGGTATCCCACCCTCGATGAGATGAGAGACATACTCATGTCGGCCGCAGAGAACACTTACAACGACGTCTTCGAGCAGGGTGCAGGTTATATCAACGCCACCAAGGCAGTTGAGATAGCCCTTGGTATCGGTGGAATAAAAGCTTCTCCAAGCAAGTGGCAGGCCGGTGCGGAGTACGACACGTTTCCGGGCGTCCTTGAGCCGGGTCAAAGCGCTGAGGGTGTCTTCACGCTCACCAACTACTACAACACTACAGTGACAGTGAACATAACTCCGGGCGTAGTTGAGAGCATAGGCAAGGTGGAGATTCCGATATACAACGTAAACTCCAGCGCCACCACCTGGCCATTCATAAACATAACGGGCCTCATACCTGCTGGAACCCAGCTCATGAAGGTAACGGTCTATCCGACGGCTTCCAATGGTAGTGTCGCATTCCTCGCAAGAGTGTACGGTGACTACGGTCTCATACAGCAGGCTGGAGTGGGTGAGACAGTCTGGGCCACGGTAAAAGAGCCCTTGGAGAGGTCACCGGATGTGTATCTGCAGGTAAGACAATACGGCTCTGGAACCGTTAACGGAACCATCGTTCTCCAGTTCTACAGGATAGCCCCATGGAAGTGGGTCAACATTACACCTGAAGTCATTCAGATACCTGCCAAGTCATCCGTTCAGTTCAGGGCTATTGTCAGCGTTCCCGAAAACGCTTCCTATGGAATATACGAGGGGGCAATATACGCGAACTACCCGAACGGCACATTAACAATACCGGTAAGCGTTGTGGTCGGCTCCCCGAAGGCCGAGTTCACATTCGGCGGAGCAAGCAACGCCAGCGGTCTCTATGACAACGCCAACTTCTACAGTGGACAGGGCTCTGGGGACTGGAGGGTGTTCTACTTCAACGTCTCCAGTGAAAACGCCACCAACGGATTCATAGTCAGCAGGGTAACTTGGAACGGAGGGGTTCCAGTATACCAGACAATACTACAGCCCTACGTTGAAGGATTCAGCATGAATCTACCGAGCATATTCGGACCATACACCCTCAGGGCAACTAAGGAGAAAGGAGACATAACGTTCTCAGGAACGGGCCTTGAGAACATACTCGTAGCGAAGGCCATTCCTGGACTGAATGCCCTCTGGGTCTTTACACCCTACGGTGGAGCAAACCCAACGATAAACTTCACAGGTCACGTTGGAATATTGAAGCTCTCTCCACAGCAATGGACCGAAGTAAGGAGCGCCGAGTCCAGCAAGGACTTCACCCTCTACCTGCCTGAATGGCTTGGAGCCCCTGTGGTTCATGCGTACGGGTTCACAGCCCCAATAGAGTACAGTGACCAGTTTGCTCCAAAAACGGGAGACTCGAAATTCTACACTGTGAACGTTCCAAACAACACCTATGCTTTGGAAGTCTCAACCGAGAGCATCTGGGACACCATAGCCGGTCTGGACATTGACCTCTACGTCTACTACAACAACAGTGGAACACTAGAGCTTGTAGGTTCATCAACAAGTCCAACGGCCGATGAAAAAGTTACCCTGTACGATCCACAGCCGGGTCAGTACGTGATTAAAGTTTACTCATGGAGTAACCCCGCCCCAGGAGAGGCAACTTACAACTTGAAAGTACTCACCATAGGTGGGGAAGAGCTTAAAGCTACAGTCGTTTCCCAAGGAGATGGTCACTACAAGATAGTCGCCAGCTATGAACTTAGCGAGAGCCAGCTCAAGGGTACTAAGCCGCTCTACGGTGTTATAACGGTTGGAATTCCAGAGGCACAGGAACTCCTGACGATTCCTGTGAAACTTCTTCCGGCTTCGCCAATACCGATGAAGGCCGATGTAAAAGTCGTTAAGACAACCATAAACGGAACCTTTGACTTGGGCGGTGCTCTGACATTCACCTCCTACGTTGTTGACGATGGACCTTACAATGCCTCGAACGTGAACATAACTCTCTACATCAACGGAATGCCCACGGACGTTAGCGCTCTAATCCCAGTGATGAAGCCCTTCGAAGTCTACAAGATAACAGTTACAGTACCCCTGCTTACCCCGGGACCCAAGAACTTTACTCTGGAAGCCAAGACTCTAGATGACATCAACGTTGAAAACAATAAAGTCACTGTGTTCGCCAAGCCTATAGTACCAGAAAAATTCAACGCCACCTACGATTTGATATCAGGTATTGCCGGTGTTAACATTGAAAAATTCATTGGTCTGAAGGAAAGATACATTGTGACCATTAACGGACCGCACGGTGCGGAGGCAGTTGCAGTATTCAAGCTACCGTCCTCGACCACTCACTACTGGGTGATTCCAGTAACTGATGTGGACATACTCAACGTCTGGTCCAAGAACACCACGGATGGAATACTTGTTTACGTCAAGGTCAGGCTTCACTCTCCAGGAGTGTTCAGGGTAGATTACGTTACTCCCTCGACGCTCTCGACCACGATGATTCTACTTAGCTACATGTACTACCACAACTACATCAGGTACAACCAGACCTTCAACGAGCTCTATGCCAACGCATCAGCAATGGGTATCAGCAACGAGACGCTTGCCCTTGCAAAGGCACTCTATGAGAACGCGACGCTGGAGTTCCGGAAAGTTATGGAAATTACTGGAGGGAACATCTGGGGAAGGCTCGGAGACTTCAGAGTGTTCATATACCTCAGGAAGTCCTACGCAGACCTCAAGAAAGCCATAGCAATTCTCCAGCAGGCCCTTGAGGAACAGGGTAGCTAAACCCTTTTAACTTCTTTTCTTCCTTTTCTCCAGGTGGTGAAATGATATACGTCAAGGTTTATCGCGTTCAGGGAGAGGTTCTTCTCGCGGCATGTGATGAAGAACTGCTCGGAAAGACCTTCCGCGAGGGCGAGCTGAAGCTTGAGGTGAAGGAGCGCTTTTACAAGGGCGAACTCGTTGAGGAGGAAAAGCTCGAAGAACTTCTGGAGGAAGCGACGATAGCCAACCTAACGGGCGAAAGGTGCGTTTCAAAGGCCATCGAGCTTGGCTACGTGAATCCTGAGAGGGTTCTTAGAATTGAGGGCGTCCCCCACGCCCAGATGGCGAAGATGTTCTTCTGAAGATTTTTAAGCTCTCTTCGGGTTCTTTCTCTGGTGAGAGCATGAGCGAGAGGTTCTGTTACAGGTGTGGAATAAGCGAGAGTGAAGGAGGTCCTCTTATCGAGGGGCTCTGTCAGGTCTGCTACCGCAAGGAAAATCCCGTTCTGCTGATTGGTGACGAAATTAACACCGAGCTCTGTCAGAACTGTGGGAGCTACAGGAAGAGAGGCATCTGGGTTGATCCCAAAAGCTACGAACTCGAGGAGCTCATCTTTGAGGTAGCGGAAAACGCCCTGCTGGAAGAGCTTGAGGATTCCTTCAGCGACAAAATACGGGAGTACGAGGTTCTAACTCCAGATGAGCTTGAGGAAATAGACGACCTTCCTGTTGGCAGGGCAGTTGTTTCCTTTGAGCCGGTTGACTTTCACATCGAGCACTTCCCTGCGATAATCGTCTACGAAGTCCGGGTCAAGGCAAGGACCCACGAGCTCCAGAGGGAACTCCACGACGAGAGCAAGCGCGTTACCGTCTACGTCCGTCAGACAGTTTGTCCTCGCTGTCAAAAGTTCCTCGGTGGCTACTTTGAGGCAATTCTCCAGGTCCGCGCTGAGGGCAGGCCCCTGAGCGATGAGGAGAGAAAGGCAATAGGAAAACTCGTGGAGGAGAAGGTTGACGAGATAATGAGGAAGGACAGGATGGGATTCATACAGGACACGATAGAGAAGGAGGAGGGCCTTGACTTCTACATGGGCTCGACCTCAAGTGCCAGGAAGATAGCCCAGGCCATAAAGGAGCGCTTTGGCGGGACGATAAGCGAGGCCTACGAGCTCGTTGGTATGGACAGGCAGACGAGCAGGGAAGTTTACAGGACGAGCGTGAGCGTGAGGATTCCAAAGTTCAGGAAGGGCGACATAGTCTCCGACAGGAAGGGGAACGTCTACGAGGTGGAGAAGGTTGATGGAAAGGGGTTAACGCTTAGGAACCTTGAGAACTGGGAGAACGAGCACCTCGACTGGAAGACAGCTAGGAGGGAGCAGGTTGATACCGTGGAGCACGAGGAGAGCGAGGCGATGGTAACTAGCGTAACCCCCGGCGAGGTTCAGCTCATGGATATGGGTAACTACGAGACATACGAGCTCAACAGACCTCCCTTCGAGGTTAGCGAGGGAGAAGTTTACAGGATGGTCCGCGTCGGAAAGAGGAGGTACTTCAGGAGCAGGAAGTGACGCCTTTGCCCACCAACCTTTTTAACCGAAGGTTTTGAACCCTTCTCGGTGATGGGAATGAAGAGGGTCGTTATCATCGGTGGCGGAGCCGCGGGAATGAGCACTGCCTCGCGCGTCAAGAGGCTCAGGCCCGAGTGGGATGTCAAGGTTTTTGAGGCAACAGAATGGGTCAGCCACGCGCCCTGTGGTATTCCATACGTGGTCGAGGGAATTTCACCGACCGAGAAGCTGATGCACTATCCACCTGAGGTCTTCATAAAGAAGCGCGGTATAGACCTGCACCTAAAGGCCGAGGTCATTGAAGTTGAGCAGGGCCACGTTCGCGTTAGGGAGGAAGATGGCGAGCACACCTACGAGTGGGACTACCTGGTTTTCGCAAACGGAGCTTCTCCAAGGGTTCCAGCGGTTGAGGGAATTGACCTCCCGGGTGTCTTTAAGGCGGACCTTCCTCCAGATGCAGTCGCCATAAAGGAATACATGGAGAAAAACCGCGTTGAGAACGTCGTCATCATAGGCGGTGGCTACATAGGCGTCGAGATGGCCGAAGCTTTCTCAGCTCAGGGAAAGAACGTCACGCTCATCGAGCGCGGTGAGAGAGTGATGAAGAAGGCCTTCGACAAGGAAATCACCGATATTCTAGAGGAGGGGATGAGGAAGAGGATAAACCTCCGCACCGAGGAAATCCTGATGCGCATCGAGGGCAAGGAGAGAGTTGAGAAGGTAATCACAGATGCAGGTGAATACCAAGCCGACCTTGTAATTCTCGCCACTGGAATCAAGCCCAACATCGAGCTGGCCAAGCAGATTGGAGTCAGGATAGGCGAGACTGGAGCGATATGGACGAACGAAAGGATGGAAACGAGCGTGGAGAACGTTTATGCCGCTGGAGACGTTGCCGAAACAAAGCACCTCATAACCGGGAGGCGCGTTTGGATTCCGCTGGCTCCGGCAGGAAACAAGATGGGTTACGTAGCTGGGAGCAACATAGCTGGCAAAGAGCTCCACTTCCCCGGTGTCCTCGGAACGAGCGTGACGAAGTTCTTCGAGGTGGAGATAGGAAAGACTGGCCTTACCGAGGCCGAGGCCATAAAGGAGGGCTACGACGTCAGGACTGCTTTCATAAAGGCAAGCACCAGGCCCCACTATTATCCGGGGGCAAAACCGATATGGCTGAAGGGCGTTGTTGACAACGAGACCAACAGGCTCCTCGGCGTTCAGGCAGTTGGCGCTGAAATCCTTCCGAGGATAGACACCGCCGCGGCAATGCTTACCGCTGGTTTCACAACGAAGGACGCCTTCTTTACGGACTTAGCTTACGCACCGCCCTTCGCTCCCGTCTGGGACCCGCTCATAGTCCTCGCCAGGGTCCTCAAGTTCTGACCTTTCTTTTTTGGGCAAACTTTATACGCTTTTAGGGTAACCTAACTGCGGTGATGTTATGTTAGCCTTTGGGCCTGTTCCATCGAGGAGGCTCGGCAGGAGCCTTGGGGTCAACAACATCCCCGACAAGGTCTGCAGTTACGCCTGCGTTTACTGCCAGATTGGCAGAACCCTGAAAATGGAAATCGAGAGGAGGCCCTTCTATGAGCCCGAGTTTCTCTTTGAAGAGGTCTCCAGGAAAGTCGAGGAAGCGAAAGCGAGGGGCGAGGGAATTGACTACATAACATTCGTTCCGGACGGTGAGCCCACTTTGGATGTAAACCTCGGCCGTGAAGTTGAACTGTTGAGGGAACTGGGAATTCCGCTCGCAATACTGACGAACTCCTCTCTAATCTGGAGGGATGAGGTAAGGGAAGACCTTTTGGCGTTCGATTACGTTTCGCTGAAGCTCGATGCCGTCAGCGAGTCCCTGTGGAAGAGGATTGACCGGCCCCACAAGAGCCTGAGCCTTGAGAAAATCCTCGACGGAATGCTCGCCTTTAGGGATGACTTCGATGGGACGCTCGTTACTGAAACGATGCTTATCAACGTTGACTACGGGAACGAGCTTGAGAGGATAGCCGACTTTCTGGGGGAACTGAAGCCAGATAGGGCATACATAGCGATTCCGACAAGGCCTCCGGCCGAAAAGTGGGTGGAACCAGCCGATGAAGAGACCATAAACCTTGCCTATCAGCTCTTCAACGAGCGCCTCGGTGAAAGGGTCGAATACCTAATCGGCTACGAGGGCAACGCCTTCTCCTCAACTGGGAACGTTGTGGAGGACATACTGTCGATTACTGCAGTTCACCCGATGCGCGAGGACGCTCTGCGGGAGCTCCTGAGGAAGAACAACGCGGACTGGAGTGTTGTCGAGGGGCTTTTGAGGGAAGGCAAACTCATACGCCTCAACTACCGCGGGAAGACGTTTTACATGAGGGCATTGAAGAGCAGAAAACCTTAATAGACTCCCTCTCAAGTGAAAAACGATGTGCGAGTACACCTATGAAAACGGCAAAAAGTGCCGGCTTAAGCCTGTTGAGGGCTCCAAGTACTGTCCCCTCCATATTCCCTACGATGAGGGTGAGGCCTTACTCGGGGATAAAATCAGGGAACTCAAGGCGGAGACATTCCAGCGCCGTTTAAAGATTGGTCAAAGTTACTTTGAGGGTGTTTACCTCTATGACGTGACGATTAAAGATTACCGAAGTGAGAGGATTCTCGTCCTCAAGAATTCCCAGATTAAAAGCCTCGTGATAGAGGATTCCAACTTCAAGGGGCTTATACTCCTCAACTCGAGTGTAGATAGGCTCATCCTGTTTCAGTCCAGGGTTGAGGTTATCCTCGTCAAGGGCTCCACGGTCTTTGGCCTCAACATTCTGCGCGTTGATTTCTCAAGCAACGTCTCGATTAGGGACTCGAGCGTGAAGTACCTCATGATAAACTCAACCCAGTACGTTGGTGAGAGGGAGGAGGAGACCTACGGCGGAAAGAGCGCTAAGGGTCTAATCGAGCTCTCCAACCTCAGAGATATAAGGAGGATTGGAATCAACGCCCGCTATCCCCTGTTGAGGAAGATACTCGAGGAGCATGGGGTTAATGTTTCAGAGGCGGGTAAAAGAGCTGTAAAGGTCCGTTCGCTCGTAATTCGCGACGTATCCTTTGACACCGCCCCGAGGTTCAAGAGACAGGTGAGGCTGTCAATAGCGGGTTTTTCTGGGAACTTAATCCTCGAAAACCTTGACGTCTTCGGCCACGTTGAGGTCAAATGGAGCCACCTGAAGAACCCCGAGTTCGTCCACGTTCTGATTCACAGCAACCTGATTATGAGGAAGTCTCAGATAGTCGTTGACTCCACGTGGACGATGACGGTTCTTCCAAGCCTCCCCTTGGAGATGATACTCAGCGGTTTCATGATAATCGAGGACTGTCGCTTCAATAACCCCTACGCTGAGGAAGTCTTCTACCGCCTTGCCAGAACGAGCTGGGAGCGTAGCGGAGATTTTGAAAGGGCCGACAGCTATTACTACCTTGAGATGGTTGCAAGGCGGAAAGCTAGACTTAAAGCCAGGTATGGAGGAATTAAGAAGCTTTTGAACAGATTTGAGGTCGCCTTTGAGTGGTTGTTTGCTGACCTGACCTGCAAATATGGAACGGACTGGAAAAGGCCCATTCTAATTTGGCTCTTTGCAGTTAACGTGATTTTCCCAGTCATGTTTTTCTTGACTCAAAGCGTTCAGGGCCTCTCCAACCATCTAACGTTCCTCGACTACGAGTACTTCAGCATAGTTACCGCAACAACCCTCGGTTACGGCGACTACCACCCGATAGGCGTCGGAAGGGTCATAGCTTCAATCGAAGCCCTCTTCGGAATGTTCATGTGGGCGGTCTTCCTTACGGTCTTCGCGCGGAAGTACATGAGGTGAGGTTATGATTGGCCTTATAGTCAACCCTATAGCAGGTATGGGCGGTAGAGTGGCCCTCAAGGGCACAGACGGTGTCGTCGATGAGGCAATCAGGCGGGGGGCCAGACCTGTTTCGCCCGAGCTGGTCAGGCTGTTCCTAAGGGAACTTTCCCACTACGGGGAGGCAAAATCGATAACATTCCTCACAGGGCCGGGCCCACTCGGGGAGGACTATCTGAGGGAGTTCGGTTTTAACTTTGAGGTAATTCCCCTGGAGATTCGCTATCGCGATGTTGAGGGCGTTAAAATTCCCGACACAACGGCCGAGCACACGAAAAAACTTGCCCGCGAGATGCTTGGGAGGGTGGAACTCATAGTCTTCGCCGGTGGGGACGGAACGGCTAGGGATTTGTTGGAAATCGTTGATAGGAAGGTTCCAATACTTGGAATCCCGACGGGGGTTAAGATGTACTCAGGGGTTTTTGCAGTATCTCCTGAAAAGGCCGCGGAGGTTCTCGTTAAGTTCCTCCACGGTGAGGCCAAGATTGAGGAGCGGGAGGTAAGGGACATAGACGAGGAATCCTTCAGGCGGGACGAGGTAAGGGCCAGAACCTATGGGCGAGCACTTGTTCCTGTCGTTGAGGGGCTCGTTCAGGGTAATAAGGAGGCCGTTAGAATCGACGAAGCCGAGGAACTTGAGGCTTTGGCTGAAGCAGTTGCTGAAGAAATCCTTGAGAGCGATGGAATTTATTTCCTTGGTTCCGGTTCAACACTCAAGAGGATTAAAGAGAGGCTCGGCATAGAGGGAACGCTCCTTGGAGTTGATATCGTGGAAGTTCAGGATGGAGAGGCAAGGCTCCTCGTGAAGGATGCAACCGAGAGGGATTTGCTGAAGTTCGTAGATAAGAACCCCAGAGTTGTTGTGACGGTTGTTGGAGGTTTGAACTTCCTCTTCGGTAGGGGCAACCAGCAGTTCTCGGCCGAGGTTCTCAGGAGGATTCCCAAGGAGAACATCCTCGTCGTAGCGACCCCCGACAAGATTAAGGGACCTGTTAGAGTCTACACCGGCGATAGGGAAGTTGATGGAAGGTTAAGGGGATACATAAGGGTTCGTGTAAGTCCGTGGATGGAGAAACTTGTGAAGGTAATCTGAGCGGAAGCCGTTTATACCACTCCGCCCTATTCTCTACCGGTGATTTCTATGAGACACAGCAGGATAGCTGTTAAAGTTCTTGAGGGAGAGGAGCCTATATTCTACGACCCAGTTTATCATGGCAGAACTCTGAAGGTTTTTGGAATGGACGACTATCCGGTGCGCTTTCTTTCGTATCTCATGCGCCAGTACAGGGAGATAGGTTACTCCACTGTGGTTTTCGACACAACAGGGGATTTCGAGGGCGAGTTTGATACCGTAATCGAGGTTCGCGATGGCTTCAGCCTTGGTCTCGACCCGATAAAGCTCTACAAAGCAGGTTATTTCGACCCCTACACGGCAGTCACGATTGTTCAGACCCTCTACGGCCTCGACAGGTCGCTAACCGACAGGCTGTACGTTGACGTTCTTCTGGGCAAAGTTTCAAGCGTTCCGGAGGCTGTTAAGAGAAACGAAAAATACTCCGAGGTTATCTTGGAGAGCTACACTCCCCTTGATGAGGCTTTTTACACCGGTGAACCTCCGAAGCTTGAAGGCAGTATCCTGGTGGACATGGGGGAAACGCACAGCATAACCCTGGTTGGTATGGCATTCCTCATCCTTGCGGCGGTATTTGAGAAAAGACGAAACACCGCTATAGGCCTCGTTGACGGTGCCGTCCTTGGCTATACAACCGCAGGAGGTGCTTCCATACCCCTCCTCACGAGGCCCCTGAAACACAGGGTTACTGCCATTGCCAGCCAGTACGCTTTGGATTCCCTCCTGAACATAGCCGGTCCGACGCTTCTCCTATATCATGACCCCGACGTTCAGTCCCTTGTTTATGAGGCGAACGGTGTTCCACCGGGGCCGACAAGGAAGTTCGTCGGCAAAAGGGCTGGAACCCTGATAGTAAGAAGTCCCGAGAGCGTTGACGTCCATCACGGGGAGTTACCAGAGGGGGTTCTTTGATAGCAACCCTTCTTCAAAACATTTTTAATTTCTATGAGTACTTTTACTGGTGAGTAAAAATGGTGTACTACGAGCATACGACAACACCAGTCATTTTTGGATTCTTCTTCGTACTCTACTACCTTGCCATACCCTCCGCGCTTGTTCTGTGGTACGCCAGGAGTTACAACTACATCCGTAAGCGCAACTTTATGCTAAAGAGACTCTCCACATACCTCTTGGTTGCCTTCTTCATCACCTCTCTCTCAGCTTACAAACTCACCTCTATCTACCTCTACCTTCATTCTCCTTCTCCGGGAGCTCTCTGCTTGACCTCCTCATGTGTGGTCTCTTCTGACCCCGTTGTGAGATATAACCTAAGCATTAATGACCTTGAGCGGGCTGGGGTTCCCTCTATTGGCCCTATGACGGTCTACAGAATTTACGACACTGCGAGTAGCAAGGAACTTGGTTTGCCAACTAGGATGAACTATTTAGTGGTAGTAAGAGCCCTTCTGGTTGTTCCTGCCGTCGAAGTCATCTCGTATAACGTCTCTGGTACCAGAGTTGTTGGGAAGAAGAGCTTTTACGTTGTATGGCCCTTTTCTCCGGGCAAGGTTCTTGAAGACAACTTTGGAGTTAGATTTACTGTTCTGGTGTTCTCTGGAAGGGGAGGAGTTGGGGCTTAGCCCCTGAGTTCCTTTACCAAATTCTCAAGAACCCCGAGGAAAGTCTCGACCTCCTCAACGCTGTTGTAGACGTGGAAGGAAGCCCTGACGGTGCCGTTTATTCCGAGCTTCTTCATCACCGGTAGAGCGCAGTGGTGACCGGAGCGAACCATTATGTTGTTCTCGTCGAGTATCGCCGCAACGTCGTGGGGATGGAGGGGCGGAACGTTGAAGCTCACAACTCCCGCGTGCTTCTTCAGGTTCTTCGGCCCGTACCACGGGATTTCAAGTTCATCGAGACCCTCAACGGTTCTTTTCACAAGCTTCTTCTCCTGCCTCTCAATCTTATCGAGGCCTATCCTCTCGATGTATTTTATACCTGCGGCAAGGCCTATTGCCCCGCCTATGTTCGGCGTTCCCGCCTCGAAGCGCTCAGGGGGCTCGGCAAGCCTGTAACCGTCGAGGTCAACGTCTTCAATAGTCCCGCCCCCGATGAGCGGCGGCTCAAAGACGTCGAAGAACTCCTCGTTTATGTAAAGGACCCCTATTCCCGTCGGCCCCATCGGTCCCTTGTGCCCTGAAAAAGCCAAGAAGTCTGCGTGGAGCTTCTTAACGTCAACTTCCATGTGGCCGGCGCTTTGGGCCGCGTCAACGACGAAGATTGCCCCCTCTTCCTTTGCGAGTTTTCCGAGCTCTTCGACCTCGTGAATAACACCAAGGGCGTTGGAGACGTGCTGAACCGCCACCAATTTTGCCCCTCTTATCTTCCTCTCAGCGTCGCTTAAATCGAGGTTGCCCTCGTTGTCCCCTTCAATAAACTCCAGTCTCAGGCCCTTTTTCTTTGCCAGCCTCTGCCATGGGAGCAAATCCGAGTGGTGCTCGTAGGGGGTGGTGACTATCTTGTCCCCGGGCCTGAAGATGTTCTCCAGCCCGAGGGCCACGAGGTTTAAGCTCTCACTGGTGTTCTTGGTGAAAACTATCTCCTCAAACTTCGCGTTGATGAAGTCAGCAACAACCTTCCTGCTCTCCTCGTATTTGTGCGTCGCCATCTGTGAGAGCCTGTGAACTCCCCTGTGGACGTTTGCGCGGTATCTGAGGTAATACTCGTCCATGGCCTCGACGACAGGTTTCGGCGTTAGAGAAGTCGCGGTGTTGTCAAAATAGATAACCTCATTCGTCAGGGGTATGTCCTTCCTTATATCATCGGGCACTTTCATGATACCACCTCCAGAACTCCGGCGCAGTCGTAAACGACCCTCGCCATCTCCTCGCCCCTTTTTGCGTCAGTTAGGAGCTTTATAATTATCTTTCCGCTCGGATAAACGCTAACCTCATAGCCCTCCATATCAACGATTAGCATCATTCCCGGGATAAGCTTTTTTACGGTGTAACCCCTCTCCTCCAGACACTCGGCCGTTTTCCTCAGGTCGAGCTTTACCGGCTTTTCCCATGAATAAGCCCCTATAACGATGCCCTTCATCGTAACACAGGGCTTTGAGATAATCACGCTTCACCACCGTTTTTATCTCCGCAAGGGCGTTTATACGGCTTTTTTGAACCGATGGTTGAAAACGATGGATGAACCAAATTCCTTATAAATCGTGTTACTTTTCTGCAAGTCGGTGATACAGATGAAGGTCCTCGTGAGCGGTAAGGGTGGCTGTGGAAAGAGCACAATAAGCGCGATGCTCGGAAAGTATCTGGCGGGAAAGGGCTACCGCGTTTTAATCATCGATGCGGACGAGTCAAACCCCGGTCTTTACAGGATGCTTGGCCTGCCGAGGGTTAAGACGCTGGCGGAGCATCTGGGAGGAAAGAAGAGGGCAAAGATACTCATGGCGGCAGAAGGCCAGGGGGAGCTCGATGAGGAGCTCTTCGACTGGACACTCGACGATATTCCAGAGGAGATTCTCGCGAAGAAGGGCAACCTCGCGGTTCTCACAATCGGAAAGATTGAGGAGGCCGAGGAAGGCTGTGCCTGTCCCTATGGCTTCCTAGCCAGAAAGCTCCTCGAAGGAATAAAGCTCCGGGACAACGAGGTCATCATCGTTGACACCGAGGCAGGAATAGAGCACTTTGGCAGGGGCGTTGACAAGTACGTTGACGTTGTAATTGACGTTGCGGAGCCTTCTGCTGAATCAATCGAGCTGTCAAGGAAGATAGCCTCGCTGAGCGAGAGCCTTGGCCTGAAGCACGTCCTCGTTCTCAACAAGGCCCTGCCCGGTGTCGAGGATAAACTCCCTGTGAAGCCCGACGTTGTGATTCCTTTCGACAAGAACTTTATCCTGGACAGTTTGAATGGAAGGGAAGTTGAGCCTATAGAACAGATTGAAGAGCTCTGGAAGATAATCAACAGGTGAATTCATTTGGAGGGGCCTGACAATCTGACATCGGCTCCCTTGGATTTCCACATATTTTTGTAAATTTTGTTCAAATCTTTTCGGGTTTTATACCTGTTTTTGTGCTCCCCCGGGTTCTCCTTCCGGTATTTCGACGAACGGCTATTCTGCTTTCGTCTTTTAGCTAATTAGCCCTCCCTAACCTTTTTTCGACTTTTGCCGATTATCACTTTGACAATAAGCGAAAGAATTTTAAGGGAACCTAACCCTTATCCAGAAAAACGGGTGGTTGCCATGCAGATTGGCGAAGGATTCCTGAAGGAAAGATACGTCCCCATGCAGGCCTTCCGGGAGGAACACAGGAAGTCCATTGAAAACATTGAGGAGTTCTGGACCGAGCAGGCCAAGGTTCTCGACTGGTTCAAGACGTGGGAGAAAGTTCTCGACGATTCAAATGCTCCCTTCTTCCGCTGGTTCGTTGGAGGCGAGCTGAACGCCAGCTATAACGCGCTGGACAGGCACATAAAAGAGGGAAAGAGGAACAGGGCCGCGATAATCTGGGAGAGCGAGAGGGGTGAAACGAGGACCCTAACTTATTACGAGCTTTACCGCGAGGTGAACCGCTTTGCCTCCGCGCTAAAGAACCTGGGCGTCGAGAAGGGCGACAGGGTTGTAATCTATATGCCCCTTGTCCCTGAGGTTGTTATAGCGATGCTGGCCAGTGCAAGAATCGGTGCAATCCACAGCGTCGTCTTCTCCGGTTTCTCCGCTGAGGCTTTGGCAACGAGGATAAACGACGCGAAGGCGAAGGTCGTCATTACGGCGGACTACCTCTACAGGCGCGGAAAGAAGCTGAACCTAAAGGAGATAGTTGACAAGGCCCTGCTCGAGACGCCCAGCGTTGAGAGCGTCGTCATTCTGAAGAGGGAGGAGAATGGCATCAACATGGTTGAGGGCAGGGACTACGACTGGGACGAGCTTCTCGAAGGGGCTGAAAAGTACGTCGAGCCTGTTCCGGTGGAGAGCAACCACCCGCTGTTCATACTCTACACGAGCGGAACCACAGGGAAGCCCAAGGGTATAATTCACTCCACCGGCGGTTACCTCGTGTACGTTGCCAAAACTATGGAGTGGGCCTGGGGGATAACCGAGAGCGACCTCTTCTGGAACACCGCCGATGTCGGCTGGATTACTGGACACAGCTATCTCGTTTACGGGCCTTTAACGCTCGGCTTAACGGTGATGATGTATGAAGGAGCGCTCAACTATCCAAGGCCAGACAGGCCCTGGGAGCTAATCGAGAAGCACGGCGTTACGATATTCTACACGGCTCCAACAGCGATAAGGATGCTCATGCGCTATGGAGATGAGTGGGTGAAGAAGCACGACCTCTCGAGTCTTCGCCTTCTCGGTTCGGTTGGAGAGCCCATTAACCCGAGGGCGTGGAAGTGGTATTACGAGGTTGTTGGCGGTGGAAGGTGCCCGATAATAGACACCTGGTGGCAGACGGAAACCGGGGGCTACATGATTTATCCCTCGGCTGGAATACAGTTGCCCCCGCTCAAGCCCGGCTCGGCCACCTTCCCGGGTCTCGGCGTTGATGCCGACGTTTTCAAAGCCGATGGAACACCGGCGGAGCCTAACGAGCGTGGCTACCTCGTGATAAAGAAGCCCTGGCCCGGAATGCTCCTTGGCATCTGGGGCAACGACGAGCGCTACATCAGAACCTACTGGCAGAGGTTCAGCAAACCTGATGAAGGGGTCTGGATTTACTATCCTGCCGACTACGCTATGAAGGACGACGAAGGCTACTTCTGGATATTCGGCAGGGCAGATGAGGTTCTCAACGTCTCCGGCCACAGGATTGGGACAGCTGAGATAGAACACGCTTTAGTCCTCCACCCTGCCGTGGCAGAGGCGGCAGTGATAGGCAGGCCCGACGAGATAAAGGGTGAAGTGCCTGTTGCCTTCGTAATCCTCAAGGAGGGCTATGCTCCAACAGAGAGATTAAAGAAAGAACTCATTGACTACGTTCGGGAAACCCTTGGACCGATATCAACTCCGGCTGAGGTGTTCTTCGTTAACAAACTGCCCAAAACGAGGAGCGGGAAGATAATGCGTCGCGTTTTAAAGGCCCTCGCCAGCGGAAAGGGGCTCGGTGACCTCTCAACGCTGGAAGACGAGGCGAGTGTGGAAGAAGTGAAAAAGGCACTGGAAGGCTTCGAGATGCGCTGAAGGGCTTTTTTATCTCTCCCAATTTGTCAAGAGAAAAAAAGAAATCAGCATATCCTCGGAACCGGGTCGCCGGTGGGGGGCTCCATGAAGCGCTTTCCGCCGATTCCGGTTTCGAGAAGAACCTTTCCCCTGTATTCTTCTATTACCTCACCGATTATTGCGGCGTTTTTTCCCTTCTCGGTTTTCTTCATGGCCTTCAGGGCGTCTTCCGCGTAGTCCCTCGCTACCACCATGACGACTTTCCCCTCGTTGGCCACGTCGTAGGGACTTATGCCGAGCATCTCGCTCGCGGCCCTTACCTCGGGCTTTACGGGTATGTTCTCTTCTCTCACAAGGATTCCAACGTTGCTCTTACGGGCAATCTCGTTGAGGGCGTTGCTTAGACCTGCCCTTGTCGGGTCCTTCATGGCATGGATGTTCTCCCAGCCTATCTCGTCGGCAACTGCTTTAACGACCTCCCATACAGGCGCGACATCGCTCTTCAGCTCGGTCTCAAAGGCTATGCCCTCGCGGTGGCTCATCAGCGCTATCCCGTGGTCGCCTATCGTCCCGCTGACAAGGACGATGTCCCCAACCTTGGCTCCTGCATCGCTTATCGGCTTTTCTGCTATGCCTATTCCCGCTGTAATCACAAACATCTCTATGGGCTCTTCAACGACCTTTGTGTCCCCCGTCACTATCGGAACTGGGACTTCTTTCGATGTCTCGTCCATCGAGCGGAGAACCCTCTCAAGGACTTCCATATCGAGGCCTTCTCCAATTATCATCGAGTTCGCCAGAGCCACTGGCTCCGCTCCCATAACGGCAAGGTCGTTCACTGTTCCGCTGACGGCCAAACGGCCGATGTCACCGCCCGGGAAGAAGAGCGGTTTAACGGTGTGGCCGTCTATGGTGAGGACTATGTGCTTGTCGCCAAATGGTATCGTCGCACCGTCGTCCAAAGCGTCAAGTCCAATTCCACCGGCGCTCTTGAGGGTCAGGGTTTTGAGAATCACGTCCCTCAAGAGTTCTTCCATTATTTCTCCACCGGCTCCGTGTTCGAGCTTTATCTTTTCTCCCATCTTTACCCCTCCAGAAGGCCTTTTTTGCGAAGGTAATCCACGGTAAACCTGAGGAACTCCTCAGCACGTCTAATCTGCTCAACGACTGTCTCAGGAGGAATATCATCCTGAACGGAGTAGTCACCAATCTGTCTAATCTCAAAGGCAACAGTTAGATAGGTGAAAAACTTGTAGGGCACCTCTCCAGTCTTAACGAACTCCCTGCCGAGGAGTGCTATCGTGGCGGAGTGCTTTGAAGTTCTTATTCCCCTCGTTAGGAGAAGTGCCTCGGCGCAGTAGAACATGGCGTAGTAAGCCCTAGAAGCCGCGAACCCGTACATCCCGGCATCGTGGAGCACCATCGCAGCCTCTATGCTCCTCTTGGCCTTTTCAATGAGGCGCGGAATTTCCCTCATATCTCCACACCTTCAGCCTCCACGTTCCATATCAGGGGGTCGCTTTCCATAGATGGCGTTTCGACGTATGGCAGGAGTGAGAACAACACGCCATATTTCAGGGTCAGCTCTGCCGAGAGGTCGCCGATTCTGTCGAGTTCCTCCATTGACGGCCATCTCTTGACCACGACGAGCACGTCAACGTCGCTCCCCTCCCTGGCCTCGCCCCGCGCATAGGAACCGAAGAGGATGACCTCAACTAAGTCGTCACCAAGTATCTCCTTCAGCTTTCTCTTCACTTCCCTCAGGATTTTGAGGAGTTCTTCCCTGGGAATGACGCGCATCTTTCTTCCTCCGGTATCACTTAGATGTGTCTCCCAACTTAAACCTTACAGCATCAAATCCTCCCTACTGAGGTAACCCTCAAGGTAAAGCCCTCCAAGGAAGGCCTGGCCGACGTTTATCCCGTTGTCCCCGCGCGGGACTTCCGTCGTCGCGTGGAACCTGAGCCCTGAACCTTCCACGGCCTTTCTAATCGTCTTCACGATGAGCTCGTTGTAGGACACTCCACCGCTTATGGCGACGTCTTTAACGCCGAACTCCCTCGCTTTCTCTATGGCAACTCCTGCGAAGGCCCTCGCCAGTGCCAGGTGGGCTGAATACGCTATGTCCGCCGGAGAAGCCCTGTCCAGAATATCAAGAACCTGGACGAAGAGTTCCTCCGCCTTTATAAGCCCGTCCTCGACGGGTATTTCAAACTTGAGGTCGTTCTTGCCCTTCATGGCAAAGCTCTCCAGCTTCATAGCAGGCTCGCCCTCGTAGTGCCTCCTGTATGCGATGTTCAAAAGGACGGCCAGCGAGTCGAGAACCCTTCCGGTGGAGGAAGCGTAGGAGAGGTTTATCCCCTTGGCGAGCTGGTTGAGGATAACTCCGAACTCGACTTCCCCGTATTTGAGGCTTTCAACGGCCTTTGGACAGCACTTCCTTATCACTCCCTCAAGTTCCTCGACGGGGTAGACCCTGCTGAGAATTCCCATAAGTGCCCTCAGCGGGTAATAGCTCGCCAAATCACCACCCGGGAGCGGGTAGTAGTCTATATGGGCTAACCTCTCAACGTCCTCGTAGCTTAGGTAGAGCACCTCACCGCCCCATACGTTCCCATCGGTTCCGTAGCCGACTCCGTCGAGTGCTATTCCAACTGCGGATTCGAGGTTTTTCTCCGCCAAAACGCTCGCTATGTGGGCGTAGTGGTGCTGGACCTGGAGAAGCTCAACGCTCATCTCGTTGGCGAGCTCCATCGCCAATTTCGTCGTGTTGTAAGCTGGATGAAGGTCGGCCACGATTAAATCGAACTCATTAACCCGGAGAATTCTCTTGAAGTGCTCTATGGCCTTCCTCATGAACTCCAGAACCTCGACCTTTCCGGTGTTGCCGATGTACTGGCTCGGGTAAACCTTGCCGTTCTTAGCTATACTGAAGGCGTTCATCAGCTCGGCTCCAACCGCCAAACCCCTGTACTCAAAGGGAATCTCTATTGGCAAGGGCACGAAACCCCTGCTTCTTCTTATCACGGCCCTCTTCCCGTCCACGAAACGAATTACACTGTCGTCCGCCCGGTTGAGTATCTTCCTGTTGTGCAGGAGGAGGTAGTCCGCTATGTCCTTCAGCTCCTCAAACGCTTTCTCGTTGTCCTTAACCATCGGCATTCCCGGATAATTGGCCGAGGTCATGACATAGACTTTCGTCTTGCTCCAGTGGAAGAGGATGTAGTGAGTCCCGGCGTAGGGGAGCATGACACCGATGGTGTGAAGCCCCGGCGCGAGGTTTTCCGGCAGGGGGAACGGTTCCTTTTTGCGGAGCGTTATTATGGGCCTCCTGTAGCTGGTTAGTTCCTCTTCCTCCTCCTTACTCACGTAGGCGAAGCTTTTAACCGTCTCAAGGGAGTCAGCCATTATGGCGAAGGGCTTCTGTGGCCTGAATGTCCGTTTCCTCAGCTCGGCAACGACTTCCTCGTTGGTCGCGTCGCACGCTAAATGAATTCCACCGATGCCCTTGATGGCCACTATGTAACCCTTGTCTATCAGCTCCGCCGCCTTCCGGAGGGGGTCTCCGGTTATCTCCTTTCCATCGCTGGTGTATAGCCTGTAACTCGGCCCGCAGACGGGACAGCAGACGGGTTCAGCGTGGTAACGTCTGTTAAGGGGGTCTTTGTACTCGCTCTCGCAGAAGTCGCACATGGGAAATTCACGCATCGTGGTGTTTTCGCGGTCGTAGGGCAGGTCCTCGATTATGGTAAACCTCGGGCCACAGTTGGTGCAGACAATGAAAGGATACATGTAGCGCTTGTTGGTCGGGTCGAAGAGCTCCCTCAGGCAGTCCTCACAGATGGCTATGTCCGGCGGGATTATCGAGTCACCACCGCTTCCCCCCTTTGAGCTCTTCTCAATGTAGAATTCCGGAAAGCCTTGAGGAGGGATTTCCTTCTTCTCCAGCCGGTCGACCCTCGCTAGCGGGGGCTTCTTGCGGTAGATGTCCCCTATAAACGCCTCGATGTCCTCTTCCCGGCCTTCAACGACTATCTCAACTCCCGCATCGCCGAGGTTCTTGACGTATCCTCGGAGGTTGTGCTCGTGGGCTATCCTGTATATGAAGGGCCTGAACCCAACGGCCTGAACGATACCCTGAACGTGAATCTTGTACGCTTTCATACCCTCCACCGCTTTTCCTCGGTGTTTGGAGCCTTTATAGGTTTCCAAAACCAAAAGTTGAAAACGAGAGGGGAGTTTTGAACCTTTGGTGTTAGAACAATGCCCCGTACTTGTAGAAGATGTTGCAGGTTCCCTCGTAGGACACCATACACGGTCCTATGGGATGTCTCGGCGTGCATGTCTTTCCGAAGTGCGGGCAGTCGGTTGGCATCGCCAGTCCCCTCAAAACGGCTCCGCAGAGACAGCCCTTTTCGAGGTCCGGAAGGTTCTTCGGCACCTCAACTTTATAGATGTTCTTTATGTCGAGTTCCTTCCACTCGTCCCTCAGTTCAAGGCCAGTTCCAGGGAAGACTCCAAGAGCGCGCCACTTGGCATCGACGACCTCGAAGTACTTATCGATGAGCCTCTGCGCGACGACGTTTCCCTCATACCTAACGGCCCTCTTGTACTCGTTTACCACTCGCGCGTCGCCTTCCTTGTACATTCTGATGAGGAGGAGAATCGCCATGAGGACATCATTTGGCTCGAAGCCCGCTATGACCTGCGGAATCCCATAGCGTTCGCTCAGGAACTCCCAGCCCTTAACGCCTATAATCGTCGAGACGTGGCCGGCATCTATGAGGGCGTCAATCCTGCTCTTCTGCTTTATGAGAACCTCTATTCCCTGTGGGGTTAGCCGATGAACGGAGTAAATCTTGAAGTTCTCAAGGCCCTCGTTGACAACGGCGTTTATCATTCCCGCCGTTGGTGCCGTTGTCGTTTCGAAGCCCGGGCTGAAGTGGACGACGGTTTTGTCGGGGTTTTCCTTCGCAATCCTGTAAGTGTCGAAGATGGAGTAAACGATACGGACGTCAAAACCCTCGCTCTTCAAATCGGCGAAGCTCCCCATTGGAGTTGGAATCTTGTACATGTCCCCGAAGGTAGTCAGGATTATCTCTTCCCCTTCTTCCCTGGCCTTCTTCACAATGAGTTGCATTGCCACGATGTCCTCAACTGGCGTAATGCAGACGGGACAGCCCGGTCCGCTCACGACCTTGACGTTTTCTGGTAAGAGCGAGCGGATTCCGGAGCGGGTTATGGTGTCTTCGTGCGTTCCGCAGACGTGCATTATCCTGATTTCGCCGTCTAAAGTTTTGGCCTCCTCTTTGATTTTCTCAACGAGCTTTTGGGCTATTCTCCTGTCGCGGTAGGGCTGAACGACTTCCTCGATTGTCATATTAATCACCCGGATAGTAGTAGCCCCCTATAGCCTTGTCCTCAAGCTTGAACACTTCATCCCACGCGTTAAGTATCTCCTTCGCAGTTTCTTCATCAACGCGCTCGATTATGAAACCCGTGTGTATGAGGACGTATTCCCCAGGCTTTACGTCTGGCATGAGGTCTATGCGCGCTTCTCGTTTCACGCCTCCGAAGTCCACCCATGCGGTTCCCTTCTTCTTATCCACTTCCAAAACCTTCGCAATAGTTGCAAGACACATGTTTTTCACCCGCTTTTGGTTGTCAGGGGGATTATTTAGTCTTTCTAAAACCTACGGTTTGAAACCGTAAAGGACAGCGTGAGCTTTTTAGAGCGGTGATACGAGCACCTCGCAAGGGTTTCCTCCGCCTCGTCTTTGCTGACCTTCTCAAGAATAATACCGTAGTAAATCGTCACGTAGTCACCGGGCTTGACGTCTTTTACAAAGTCAAGCTTTGCCTCTCTGAGCTCACCGTCAACATCAACAACTGCTTTGTTCCCCCTAACCTCAACGACCCTTCCAGCGAGCATCAGGGCCATGGTTATCAACCAAAGGTGAAAGAAAACGATTTATAGACCTTTTCCTGACCAGTCAGTCAGGTGATGGCCATGGAGGAAATTATGAAGCAGATAGTGAAAGGCGTCAAAAGCAAGTATGGGTTTGAGGAGACTGTTGAGAGACTAAAGAAAAAGACGGAGGAACTCGGTTGGACAGTCATAGGAGAGTATGACTTCAGGGAAAAAGTTGGAATTCCTTTTGCTATTATAGAAGTTTGTAACAAAGAGTTTGCTACAAAGGCCATTAGCAAACCTGAGAATAGGTGGATTTCAGCAATGATGCCTTGTAAGTTCTCTATTATAGAAATGCCTGATGGGATATATGTATTTGGTATGAACATGGGACTATTTGCTAAAATGATTTCCGGCGAGCTGGGAGAACTTCTTTCGGAAGTCTCAGAGATTGATGAGAAAATAATTTCGACTGTTCTCTGATTTTTGTTTAATCCTTTGTTTGATTTTATTTTCACGTATACGGTTTTCTAAATCGAAAGAAAGCTTTAAATTCCAAATTTCTTATAATTGTCCATAATGGTCAATGACTGAGTGGTCAGAAGTGATGGGCATGGCAACAAAGTCGCCCGGTAAAACTAGGGAAAAACTTGTTAGGTCTGCGATGGAACTCTTCGCCAAGAAAGGATTCGATAAGACCACGGTAGATGAGATTGTAGCCCGGGCAGGCGTTGCCAAGGGGACATTTTACCTCTACTTCAAGAGCAAGGACGACCTCATAAAGGAGCTCGCCTTCGAAGTTATGCCCATAATGGCCATGCCCTCCCTTAACGACCCCTATATAACCGTTTCTTTTCCCACCCTGGAGAGCTACCTCCTCCAGCTCGGGAGGGAGTTTTTGGATTTCTACTCCGAGAGCTACCGTGCTGAGATTTTCTTTCACATGCTGTCAGTCAGGGAGAGGATGAAAAGTGTAAATGAAATCTACAGGCAGGCGTGCTCCGAGCTATTGAGAGAAGGGGCAAGAAGGGTTACGGCCTACGTTAAGGTGGGCTTTGAGGACGCCCTGATAGCATTTCAGGTCTTCATAGCGTCTCTCATGCACTACCTCCATGCTAGGGAGTGTATAGGTCTTTCCGGTGAGCAATACCTGAGGAGGGCCGTTAGGGTTGTTCTGAACCATCTTCGCCTTTCAGTTAGTGTATAGTTTTGTTTAACATTTCCTATTTTGTAAAACTCTTTTGCTCTGTCTTTTCAGAAAACTATTTAAGGTTTTTTACGGAGGAACCAAAATGACTAGTCAGTCATTAAAAGGGTGATAGCCATGGCCGAGAAACTTGTGCCGGTAGTATGCCCCTGGTGTTCCGTCGGCTGTCGCTTTTACGCGGTCAGCGTGAACGGCTACATAAGGAGGATAGAATTCGACTACGACCACCCAACGATTGCAAACAGAGGAAAGCTCTGTCCCAAGGGAGTTGCCTCCTACCAGTTCATTAACAGCCCTAAGAGGCTCAAGAAGCCACTCAAGCGCGTCGGTGAGAAAGGCGAGGGGAAGTTCGAAGAAATAAGCTGGGAAGAGGCCTACAGGATAATCGCGGAGAAGATAAAGGAGATAAAGGAAACCTACGGACCGGAGGCAATAGCTTTTCTGGGAAGTGAGAAGATAACCCTCGAGGAGAACTACCTCGTCCACAAGCTCTCCAAGGCCATAGGAACCAACCACCTCGACTTCCCGGGAAGGTACTGTCAGTACTCCAACAGCCCTGCAAGAACTGCCGTCTTCGGAAGTGCCGCGGCAACGAACCCCTTTGAGGACGTCGCCAAGGCCGAGCTGATTGTCATCTGGGGCCACAATCCTGCTGAAACCGCCCCGGTTTTCTTCGGTCAGTACGTTGAGAAGGCCATCCTTGACAACGGTGCCGAGATGGTTGTGATTGACCCGCGCTCAACGAGGGGACACAAGTATGCCTCGCTCCACCTGAGACCATACCCGGGAACAGACCTTGCGATAGCCCTGGCGATGCTCAACGTCGTAATCAGCGAGGAGCTCTACGACAAGGAGTTCGTTCAGGAGAGAACCGTTGGCTTCGAAGAGCTGAAGGAGGCCGTCAAGGACTACACCCCCGAGTGGGCCGAGAAGATAAGCGGCGTCCCGGCTGAGGACATAAAGAAGGTCGCCAGACTAATAGCGAGCAAGAGGACGGCCTTCCTCGTAAACGAGGGTATCAATCAGCACGTTAACGGATTTGAGCTTGCCTTGGCTATAGCCAACCTCATAGCGATAACAGGCAACATCGGCAAGGAGGGCGTCTGGAGCGGTGTCTTCCCGGGAGCACAGTGTGGCTTCTGTGCCGCTATGAGTGGAATAGCTCCTAACAAGCTCCCGACAGGAAAGCTCGTTACCGACGAAGCCGCTAGGACCGAGCTTGAGAGACTCTGGGGCTTCAAGATACCCGACTGGGTCGGTCTCGATCTGACCAACATGGTTAGGGAAATCGGGAAGAAGATTAGGATGATGTACATTGTCGGTGGCAACATAGCAAAGTCAATGCCCAACAGCTCGTGGGTAAGGGAACAGCTCAAGAAGCTCGACTTCCTTGTTGTGCAGGACATATTCCTCACCGAGACGGCCAAGTATGCTGACATCGTCCTCCCGGCCGCGGCATGGTTTGAAAAGACCGGGACGGCAATAAGCGCCGAGAGGCGCGTCCAGAGGAGCTACAAGGCCGCCGAAGCCCCCGGTGAGGCAAAGCCCGACTGGCTGATTATAGTTGAGCTCGCCAAGGAGCTCGGTCTCGGTGAGTACTTCAAGTACGAGCACCCGGACGAGATTCTGAGAGAGATAAACAGCGTTATTCCTGTGTTCAAGGGTGCAACGCCGGAGTACCTCGCAGAACACCCCGAGGGATGCTTCTTCCCGTGCAGTGAGCCGGGTGAGGGAACGAAAGTTCTCTTCAAGAAGGGCTTCAAGACACCTGACGGAAAGGCCCACCTCCAGCCAGTCAAATGGCGTGAGCCACCGGAGATGCCTGACGAGGAATACCCGCTCTGGCTTACCAACTTCAGGCTCGTCGGCCACTGGCACACCCTGACTATGAGCGGTGAGAGCCCGAGCCTTGAGAAACGCTGGCCAGAGGAGTACGTCATGATTAACCCGAAGGACGCCGAGAAGTACGGCATAAAGAACGGTGACCTCGTCAAGGTCGAGACGAGGCGCGGAAGCGTTCTCGTTCGGGCAGAGGTTACCGAGCACGTCAGGGAGGGCGTTATAGCGATGCCCTGGCACTGGCAAGCCAACTTCCTGACTCTTGATGAGATACACGAGAAGACCAAGATGGCCGAGCTGAAGGCTGTTGCGGCCAGGATTAGGAAGGTGGAGGAGTGAGGTGGTTGGAATGAGCAAGAAGATTTTCCTTGACTATAAGCGCTGTATCGGATGTAAGGCCTGTGAAGTGGCCTGTGAAATGACCCACGGTGAGGCAAGAATAAAGGTCTTCGAGTTCCCCGACCTCTTCACTGTCCCCTTCAACTGCCGCCACTGTGAGAAGGCACCGTGTATGAACGTCTGTCCGACCGGAGCTCTCTTCAGGGACGAGGATGGAGCCGTTGCCTTCGACCCGCTCAAGTGTATCGGCTGTCTCATGTGTGCCGTTGCTTGTCCCTTTGGAATTCCGAAGCTCGACGAGGAGAACAAGATTATGGACAAGTGTGATCTCTGTGCCGACAGGAGAGCTGAGGGCCTTCTCCCGGCGTGTGTATCAGCATGCCCAACCGAGGCCCTTAAGTTCGGCGAGATAAACGAAATCCTCTGGAACAGAGAAGGGAAGATAGTCGCCAACCTGAAGAGCTCTGCCGAGAAGGGAGAGGGCGAGAAGGCCTACATCGTCCTCTGACCTTATTTTTTGCGAAGGAAACCGAGGGTTAAAAACCAAGGGGTGATGGTGATGATTGAACTGGTGTTGATTTCAGCGCTCCTCCCGTTCCTGCTCCTGGCACTCTGGAAGCTCGAGGGAAAGACTGCTGACATCATATCGGGCTCAATACTCGGTATCTCACTTATCCTCAATGGAATCGCTGTCTACGATTTCTTCTCAAACGGTTCTGAAAAGGTCTATCACACGACCTACGTTGTAACGACCAACCTTGGGGAGGTCTTTGGGGTAACCTTTGATACGGCCTCGGCACTTATGGGAATAGTTTCAATACTCATAGCGTTTCTCATGGTGATTTACGCAAGCAGGTTCCTTGAGTCAAACAGGGGGAAGTTCTACGCACTCTTTGGCCTCCTGACTGGTGCGAGCATGGTCTTTATCTATTCAATCAACCTCGTCCAGTTTGCCATAGCCCTCGAGCTGATGGCCATTGCGATGCTCTGCCTCGTCGAGCTGGGCGGTGCAAAGATGGATGCCCTCAAGGCCTTTCTCGTTCTTAACGTTGGTGTTTTCCTCATACTCGGTGCAGTTCTTGTTCTCGGGAACGGTCAGGACCTCACGAAGACCACTTATGACAGCACAGCATTTCTCCTGCTGATTTTCGCGGCATTCATGATGAGCTCCCAGTTCCCGTTCTATTCATGGCTTCCCGACTCAACCGCTTCCCCGATTCCAGCGAGTGCCTACGTCCATTCGGCTTCGGTAGTTCCGCTCGGTGCTTATATGCTCTTTAGGGTTATCCAGTACATGAAACCGAACGACCAGTACTTCTGGCTCCTTGGGAGTCTGACCGTTGCCCTGATAATCCTAATGATGATTTACTACCCGCTCCAGCGCGATGCCAAGAGATTGATAGCTTATTCAACCATAGCACAGACGGGCGTTGCCTACATAACCCTTGCTTACGCCCTACTCGGCCACGTTGCTGGGATACAGATAGCCCTCTACCAGGTCGTCAACCACGCCGTTGTTAAAGCGCTCGCCTTCGCCTCCGTTGGAGGTCTTGCGATTGCATACGGTACAACTGACCTCAAGCTCATCAAAGGAATGAGAAAAAGCGTCCCGTGGACGAGCATAGCCTGGTTCATGAGCTTCCTCGGTTTGGCTGGCGTTCTTCCGCTCGGTCTGTTCTTCAGCAAGGCCTTCACCATAATGAGCACCAGACATGCAAAGGGCATAGCTTCGTGGCTCTTCCCGGGCGTTGTCCTCATTGACGCGGCCATATTCCTCATAGTGGTTCTCCTGTGGTTCAAGGAGACTTTCTTCGGAGAGGGAGAGGCCAAGAGTGAACCAAAGGTCCTCGTTGCAGTCTTCATAGCTCTCATAATCGTCGGCATAATAATGCCATGGGTGAGCCTCGACGTTGTGATGAAGATAAGCTTCGCGGGGTGATGGGAAATGATACTTGAATACGCGATTGGAGCTTTCATCCTCGGTGGCCTCGTCGGTCTGATTAGGGACTACAAGGCTACCGTTAAGGCCTCAAGCTTCATGGCTTTCCTCGGTTCGCTGGCACTCCTCTGGCAGGTTTACTACGTCTACACAAACGGTCCAGTTACTGGAAGCCTCTTTGGAATCCCCGTCAGGATTGACAATCTCTCGATAGTCTTCCTGCTCATAATAGGCCTTGTCGGTGTTGCATCATCCCTCTTTGCAATCAACTACATGGAGATGTTTGAAAACGTCGGCAAGGGCTGGGTCTATGCCGTCGCATACAACACCTTCTTGGCGAGTATGGCCCTTGTTGTTACCGTTGACAGCATGGAGTACTTCGTGATGAGCTGGGAACTCATGACACTCAGCTCCTTCATACTCGTCTTCTTCAGCGAAAAGCTCAGGGACGTTGATGCGAGCGTTAAGTACTACATCACCATGCACTTCCTCGACACAATACCGCTCTTCCTCGCCCTTGGAACAGCCTATTCGCTCGTCGGAAGCTTCGATAAGCTGACCTTTGAGAACATAGCGAACGCGATGGCAAACGCTCCCTTCCACACCAAGGCGGTTTTCGGTGGCCTGCTCATGATAGCCTTCATGACGAAGTCAGGCATGATACCCTTCCAGTTCTGGGTTGCCGAGACCTACCGCGCGGCACCAACCAGCGTTTCCGCGGTCATGGCCGGAGCAATGGAGAAGGTTGCCCTCTACGGCCTCATAGCCCTAATCTGGAGAATCGTTGGAACGAGCTACTCACTCGGGCTCTTCGTTGCCGTGATAGGTGCTATAACCCTCACCGTTGGAACCCTCTATGCCCTCCGCGAGACGAACGCCAAGAGGCTACTCGCCTACCACTCGATAGGTCAGATGGGCTATATCTGGCTCGGCATCGGAATAGGCATGGCCCTCATTCCAAAGGGAGGATTCCTCGCTGCGGTTGGAGCCCTCGGTGCCTTTGCGGGACTCTTCCACGCCCTCAACCACGCGATTTTCAAGGCCTCACTCTTCCTCTCGGCTGGAGCCGTCGAGTACAGGACGGGAACGGTGGACCTTGACGAACTCGGTGGCCTTGGTAAGACCATGAAGGTAACGGCCCTCGCGGCGCTCTTCGCTTCCCTCGCGATAAGCGGTGTCCCGCCTTTCAACGGATTCCTGAGCAAGTGGCTTATCTACGTTTCCGGTTACTACTCCCACAGCTACGTCCTTGCCCTTGGAGCCGTCTTGGCCGCTTTCATAAGCGCGGCGACGCTCGCTTCCTTCGTCAAGTTCTATGGAACTCAGTTCGGCGGTAAGATGAAGCGCTACGATGTTGAGGAGGCCCCAGCCGGAATGCTCGCCGGCCAGTGGATTCTCGCCGGTTTAACGCTCCTCATAGGTGTCTTCCCGGGAACCGTGACCGGAATACTCAACGTCTTCAACGCCCCGATAGATACGAACCTCTACAAGATTGGCTTTAAGTCGGTGTTCTTCTCCCCGGTGCTCTTCGTGATAGTGCTCGGAATCCTGACCTTTGGGCTCTACCTCGTCTTCAAGCCGGAGTACAAGGAAGCCAAGCCATGGGACTGCGGTTCGACCCAGATAGACGAGGACGAGTACAGGATAAACGCCGAGGGTTACTACATCAAGTACGAGGAGAAGATTGGCTCGTTCTACCGCCTCGGTGACTGGTTCTACAGCGTTGGCGCTGGAATAATACACTACATTGTCAGGGCATACCTCTGGATGGCCAGCTACTTCACGAAGATAGTGGACACACCGTACACAAAGGTTGAGAGCCTCGACGACCTCCGCGAAAGGGAAATCATGCACATCGACGAGGAGGTCTTCAAGCCACTCATAAGGTTCCTCAACATAGCCAGGGACGTTCTGCCGGGGATAAGGCTCGGAACCTTCATAGTCATAGCCCTGATTGTTGTCGGGGCCATCGTGGGACTGCTGATAGCCATGTGAGGTGATGAAAATGGAGACGACGGCCAAGCTTGCCTTCAGCTTTATCGGAGTGCTCCTGACTTTCCTCCTGCCCCCTTACCTTGATGGAATAGCCAGAAGGGTAAAGGCGAGGCTCCAGTACAGGCGCGGGCCACCGCTTATGCAGACGTGGTACGACCTCAACAAGCTCTTCAACCTTCCATCGGTCAAGCCGACAAAGAGCGCCCTCTTCACATGGGCGCCTTTCCTGGCCCTGGCCTCTGCAGTAATCGGAGCCCTACTCCTTCCCTACGGTAACGTCGTGCCGATAAACGTGGGATTCAACCTAGTCGTGTTCTTCTACGTAATCCTGATGGTCAGCGTATTCCTGATGCTCGCGGGACTGAGCGTCCAGAACGCATTCAGCCACCTCGGTTCGGCAAGAGAGATGCAGATAATCCTCACTGTTGAGCCACTCATTGCGATACTCTACGGAGTCTTGGCCTACAACGCCGGTTCCCTCAACATAGCGGACATCATAGCCAACCTCCACCTGACGCCTTCACTCGTGATGACCTACGTCCTCCTGGCTTACGCCCTCTACGTCGAGAGCGGCTTCGTGCCCTTCGACATAGCCGAGGCGGAGCAGGAGGTTATCGGCGGTCCCCTCAGCGAGTACAGCGGAAGGCTCCTCGGAGTCTTCTACTACGCCATCTACATCAAGCGCTTCGCACTGCTGTGGTTCTTCGTCAGCCTGCTCGTCCTCCCGTGGGTGGGCCCGATAAACACAACTCTCAAAGCGGCCGAGGTGCTCGCGGTACAGTTCCTGCTGACGATAGCTTTATACCCTGTTATAGCCTCACTTGAAGCCACGAACGCAAGGCTCAGAATTGACCACGTGGTTAAGATGAACACGAGGGCGTTCTTCGCCGGTGTGATTATACTCGCAATGGCATTCATGGGGTGGTGAATATGGTAACGACAAAGGATTTGGAGGCTCACTTCGAGTTTGAGTGCAGGGCCTGTGAAAAGGGCCAGTGCAGGAAGGCGGACGTTAACGTCATACTCTCTGAGAGAAAGGGTCTGAAGGAGTTTTATGAGGCCTTTAAGGAACACATAAGGGAATGCAAGAGAATGACCTATGGTCAGTACCAGTTCGTCATAGACAGGGAGGTTCTTCCGGAGGCAGTACTCTGGTGGCACAACCACCCAGAGTTCAAGGAGACTCACCTCTCCACTGCTGTGGGAACCGATGAGAGGCCACTCAACGGACAGTTCGTCTACATGCCGTTCCTTAACGTTCAGGTCGAGTTTGCCAACGAGCCCGAGAACTACTATGTGTTCCTCAGGGCATACCTCCCGGCGGACGACCCGAGCTTCCCGAGTGTGGCTCAGAAACTCCCGGCGGCGCTCTGGATAGAGAGGGAGGTCAAGGACTTACTCGGCTTCAACCCTGTTGGTCACCCTGACCCGAGGAGACTGATTCTCCCCGAGGACTGGCCCGAGGGCCTTTACCCCCTCAGAAAGGACATGGACTACAGGCACTCACCGATGGCCGAGCCGAAGGTTGAGTTCAAGGAGAAACCCGAGGGAACAACCCTCGTCCCTATGGGACCGGCTCATATGGGTATCGAGGAGCCGGCCCACTTCAGGCTATTCGTGAAGGGTGAGACCATAGTTGACGTTGACTACCGCGGTTTCTACTCCCACCGTGGAATAGAAAAGACGGGAGAGGGCAGGCTAACCTACAACCAGGTGCTCTTCCTGGCTGAGAGAATATGTGGAATCTGTGGCTACCAGCACTCCGTCAGCTACGCCATGGCCGTTGAGAGGTTAGCCGATGTGGAAATCCCCGACAGGGCGCGCTACATAAGAACACTGCTCCTCGAGCTTGAGAGGATTCACAACCACCTCCTCTGGGTGGGAATAGCCGCGCACCTCGTCGGCTACGATACCGGTTTCATGCACGCGTGGCGTATCAGGGAGCCGGTCATGTGGCTTGTCGAAAGGCTGACCGGAAACAGGAAGCAGTACGGTATGAACATCGTTGGTGGAGTTAGGAGGGACATCCTCGACTACAGAAAAGAGGAGATACTGAAGGTCGTCAAGCAGATACGTGAAGAGACCAAGAAGTTCCTCGACATAGCGCTCAACACCAACACATTCATCAAGCGTGCAGAGGGAGTCGGTATACTGCCCTACAAGGTTGCGAAGGCCTACTCCGTCCTTGGACCGACTGCTCGCGCCAGCGGAAGAAGAATTGACACGAGAAAGGACCAGGCAGTCAAAACCGCCACAGCCTACAACGAGGTCGACTTCAAGGTTCCTGTTTACAAGGAGGGTGACGTTTTAGCTAGAGTCCTCGTAAGAATGGACGAGCTCTTTGAGAGCCTCTGGATAGTGGAGCAACTAATAGACCAGATGCCCGGCGGAGACATAATGGTTCCAATAGGTGATTTACCCGAGTATGAAGAAGCTTTAGGCTTCACAGAGGCCCACCGCGGTGAGGTTGTTCACTACGTCATGACGGGCGAGAAGAACAAGGTCTACCGCTGGAAGGTTCGTGCTCCGACCTACAACAACTTACCGGCAGTTCCAGAGATGCTCAAGGGCTACCACGTTGCCGATGCACCGCTCATCATAGCGAGCATAGACCCGTGCTACTCTTGTACCGAGAGGGTTCAGTTCGTTGACATCGAAACAGGTAAGGTGAAGGTTCTTACCGAGGCGGAGTTCAACGAGCTGTCAATCAAGTATAAGGGGGTGTTCTGATGGCCGAGAGCCTCTCATACACCGAAAAGCTCAAGAAGTGGAACCGCTTCGAGGCCGAAAAGTTCAGCAAGAAGGCCCCTGTTACCACCCCCTATCCCTTTATTGATATCGAGAAGCCACCCGAGTACAGGGGAATACCCCACATCAACCCCGAGAAGTGCATAGGCTGTGGGGCCTGCGTCAATGCCTGCCCGCCCGATGCACTCATAATGGAGTGGGACAAGGAGCACGGCGTGAAAAGGCTCACCTACAACGCCGCAAGATGTATCAGGTGTGCCCGCTGTATAGAGGTCTGCCCGACGGGAGCAATGGAGCCCACAACAAGGTTCGAGATAGCAACTGACAACAAAGAGGATTTGGTCGAGGTCGTCGAGCACAAGTTAGCTTACTGCGAGGAGTGTGGTGAATACCTTGACTTCACCGAGAGGCAGATAGAGTACGTAAGGAACATCCTCCCGAAGGAAATATTCGACATGTACGCCCTTGAGGATAGAATAAAGCTCACGCAGGAGGAGAAGATGCGCAGAACGGTCGTTAAGCTCAGGGAAACTGAGGGCAACGTGTATCCGGCCTTTGTTCTCGTGGAGAAGCCCAGGAAATCCCCCAAGAAGAAAGGGGGTGAGGAGTGATGGGGAAGCAGAGGCTTAAGTCCGTCTGGGTCTATCACGTTGATGCCGGTTCATGTAACGGCTGTGACATCGAGGTTCTCGACGTGCTCAGTCCCTACTATGACCTCGAGAGGTTGGGTATTAAAGTCGTTCCAAATCCAAGGCACGCAGATGTCCTCTTCATAACTGGGCCCCTAACGAGACAGACGAGGATAATGATTAGAAAGGCCTATGAGGCCATGCCTCCAAAGCCGAGGATAGTGGTTGCCATAGGAACCTGCGCCTCAAGCGGTGGAATCTTTTACAACAGCTACGCCCTTTACAATACCTCACCCCAGCGCGGAAGGGACAGGCTCAGGAGCGGTGGGCCGGAGATGATAGTCCCGATAGACATGTACATCCCCGGCTGTCCTCCCAGCCCGGAGGAGATACTCTACGGTGTAGCTCAGCTTTTGGGAATAAAGGAGAAGAAAATGAAGGGTGAGTATTGGATAGCCCTTCCGCCCGGAGAGAAACCAGCTAAGGAGAACGAGGTGGAGTTCAAGATTCCGGACAGGCCGATACCTCTCCGCTACTGGCTCACACTCCGTGAAGAACTTAGAAGGGTTGTGGGCTACTACGACAGGGATGCTGTCCTTGAGGACTTCATTGAGCTCGTTGGAAAGGCCTTTGAAAGCGAGAACCCAAGGGAGAAGCTCCACGATCTCGTCACAGGATACTTCCTCAAGGAAAAGGACTCCCGGATAAAGGTGGCCATGCGCTTCCTCGAAAACGAGTTCTGGCGCTTATACAACGAATACCGCTCCCTAGGAGAGAACATCAGGAAGAAATATCCGGTTACCGCGGGTGTCTGAAGTGCCCTGGAAGCTGTATCGCTTTAAATACGAGGATTACCCGGAGTACTCCGCGAGGATTACCGGACACTACGCCGGCGACCTGCTAATCATTGAGGAGGAAGGGGAGCTCAGCGAGGAGGCAGTGAAGCTTATAAAGAAAGCCTTGGGTATCGACGAAAAGGCTAGGGCCTTTGACATAGATGTCAGGGACGTGCTGAAGCTTCCAATCAAAGAACTGCCCGAGGAGGACAAAAAAGTCCTGCTGTCTGCCTCGGAAAAGCTGGACTCCGAAAGCAAACTCCACGTGGAGTACCGCTACCAGCCGACCTTCGATTGATTTTTATTTTCCTCAAAAACTTTTCTGGGGGGGTGAAGGAATGGACGCCGAGACCTTGAGAAGGGCCAAGGAGGAGCTGGTTCAAAGGATAAAGGACTTCTACGGTGACAACCTGCTCTCGATAATCTTCTACGGGAGGCACCTTAAGGACCCGGGCTTTCCTGAGATAGACGTGGTCGTTGTAATCGACAAACCCTACGACCCGGTTAAGATGAACCGCGTGGCTGACTTCGTTGAGAACATAAGGGACCCGATAGAGGAGAAGTACGGCTACCACGTCTCCTTTGAGCTCTACACAAGGGAAGAGGCAGAAAACTTCCACTCCGGCTACCTTGATGTTGTTGTTAACTACGAGGTGGCCTACGACAAGGATAACTACTTCCAGAACCTCCTCAGGGACATGCTGAATCCGGAAAAGGCAATGGACTACGTTAAATACATCAGCACGATTGAATACATCCCCGTCGAGGAAGAGGAGAGGGACGAGGAATGATAGGGGCCGTTTTGGCCGGCGGAAGGGGAAGGCGCTTCGGAGGAGATAAGCTACTCTTCAAAATTTCTGGGAAACCGCTGATTCTTTACACCATCGAGAGGCTGGAGAAAGCAAAAGAAATAGACGAAATAGTTCTGGTTGCTTCCAGAGAAAACGCGGAAAAGCTTGAAAGGCTCGGTTACAGGGTAGTTATTGATGAACTCCTCGTGGGCCCGATGGGAGGTATTTACACCGCCCTCTCCCTTGGCGACGCCTTCGTGGTTGCTGGCGACATGCCCCTTCTCGTTCCACAGTTTATCGACTTCATAATAGGGCGCTTTTATATAGAAAAAAAGCCGGTCTGCGTTCCGCGGTGGAGCAACGGCTACCTTGAACCCCTCCATGCCGCTTATTCAAGAGAGTTCAGGCCCTTTCTGGAAGAAAAAATCAAGAGTAAGAAGTACGCCATAAACCAGGCGATAAGGGAAAGCGAAGCTTGCTACATCGAAATCGAAAGCCTCCCCGAGGAGTGGAGGGAGAGCTTCTTCAACGTGAACACGCGGGAGGATTTGGGGAGGATTAATAAAAAATCCAGGACTTAATCATTTTTCTGAATTTCTGGAACTAAGAATCCCTGCTAGCAGTTCCGCCAGCCTTTCTGCACGTTTCTTTATCAGCTCGCTCGGCTCCTGGAATAACCCCGTCGAGCCGGGCTGACAGCCTATAAGCACGAACTCCGCCTTGACCATCGTCTTCATGAACTGGGTCACAAACTTTAGCGGAAGTCCGTGGGTCGAGACCCCCTCGCCTATCGTCCCCTCCGGGTCGGCTATTATGTACTCTCCCACTTCACCGCCAAAGTCAACGGCATCAACGAAAACCACTAGGTCCGGCTTGAAATCCTTTATCTTCCCCGTGTAGTTCTCTGGAACCTCACCGCAGTTTATCACGAGGACGTTTGGATTGTCAAGGAGTCCCTTCAGCCTCTCCGCAACGAGCACGCCAAAGGCATCGTCTCCCCTCATGTCGTTTCCTATACCGCAGATTACGATTCGCTCTTTCCCTTCAAAGATTTCTTCGAGGACGTTCATTTTAGGGCTCTCCTCCCGGTCTTACGTTAATTGTGCCATAATTTTAGAAAAGAACAAAATCAAAAATCAAATCTTCTCGGCTATCTCCCTTATCTTCCCTGCGAACTCGGTCTTCATGAGCTCCTCAACGTTCCCAATCTTGGCGTCTAGCTCCGGATAAAACGGTATTCCCCCCAGGTAGGGAATTCCGAACTCCTTCGCCAAAGCCTCGACGTCTTTCTCATCGTCGAGTTTCATGTTCTCCACGATTCCGAGAACTTTGTGCTTCTCCTCGAGGAGGAGCTGAACGAGCTTTCTAACAACGTTGAGTGCTAACTTTGATGGTGTCGCCACAACCAAAAACTCACCTCTCTTAAGGAAGCGGAGCACGTCGAGAAGCTGGTCTCCCAGACCCGGTGGCATGTCTATGATAAGGTAGTCAAGCTCGTCCCACCTCGTTATGGTGAGGAGTTCTATCAAAGCATCGCTTATCTCCTTCCCGCGGAGTGGCGTCGGTCTGTCCTCGGTGTAGTAAGCTATGGTCATGAACTTGATTCCGTGGACCGTGTGGGGAACGACTCCTTTGTCCTCCTCGGGGAACTCCTTCGGTTCGAAGCCGAGAATTACGTGGTCGCTTGCCCCGTGAAAGTCAAGGTCCAGCAATCCGACCTTGTAGCCCTTCTCAGCGAGAGCCAAAGCCAGGGTTGTGGAGATGAGGGATTTTCCAACTCCCCCTTTACCGCTGACGACGGGGATTATTCTCTTAACCTTCTCAAGCCTCGCGTTAATGGCTATCTCACGCGGGTCTATCATGCCTCTCCCTCCTTCTCAATCATTATCCCGGCGACGTAAACACCCCTACCCTGAATGACTTCAAAGTCGTGGCTTCCACACTTCGGACACGCTAAAAACGCGTGCACAACCTCGGGAATGAAGTGTATATCCTCCTTAATGCGCTCGTCGAATTTGTCCTTCACTTCCTTGAGCTTCCAGGTGTGTCCACAGTTACGGCACTTGAATATGGCCTCTTCCTCCTCGAAGATTATCTCCGCTCCCTCTGCAATGGTTCCCGCGAACATCTGCTCCATAGCGAACTTGACGATGTCCTCTGCAACGTCCTGCAGTTCTCCGAGAACGACCTTAACTGCTTTAACGCGCTTCGCTCCCTCTTTCCGGGCGTAATCGAGAACAGTTCTAACGATTGCATCAGCCAGCGCCCACTCGTGCATGGTATCACCGACGGAAATTGGAGTGCTACTTTAAAAAGGGTTGGGTTCAAGAGTGAGCAAAGATTATTAGATTGTTGGCCGATTGTTTCCCGGTGGTAAAGTGAAACATAAGGGCGAGTTAAGGCGGAAGCTTGTGTTCTCCGTTGTGCTGAACATTACCATAACAATTGCCGAGATCATCGGAGGAATACTCTCTGGGAGTTTAGCACTCTTGAGTGACTCATTCCATAACTTCAGCGATTCGATGAGTTTGCTTGGAAGCTACATCGCTTTAAAAATCTCCGAGAGAAAGCCTAACGAGAAGTACACCTTCGGCTACAAGAGGGCTGAAATCCTCGTTGCGTTTGTAAATTCAGCAGTTCTGGTCGGTATTTCGTTTTTCCTACTCGTTGAGGCATACAGACGCTTTAAGAACCCCCAGCCGATTGATACGGCCATAATGCTTCCCATTGCTGTTGTTGGTCTGGTTGCGAACCTTCTCTCGGTCCTGCTTCTTCATGATCATGCTCACGGGCTAAACATCCGCTCGGCTTATCTCCACTTGCTGAGCGATACTCTCTCCTCTGTGGCCGTTATCATAGGGGGTTTGTTAATCAGGTTCTACGGTGTTGGCTGGGTTGACCCGCTCGTCACAGTCTTTATATCCCTCTATATTCTCCGTGAAGCATATGTGGTTCTCAGGGAGAGCGTCGAGGTTCTAATGGAAGCCTCTCCTGAACTGGACTTTGAGGCAATAAAAGCCGAGCTTGAGTCCATTCCCGGCGTTAAGAACGCCCACCACTTCCACGCCTGGCGCGTTGGAGAGAACGAAATCCATTTTGAATGCCACCTTTCGGTTGAGGACATGCTCCTTAGCGAGGCTCAGAGAATTATAGACGAAGCTGAAAAAAGACTCAAAAAGTTTGGGATAACCCACGTTACGGTTCAACTCGAGGTTGATAGGTGTGCTGGTAAGGGCGTAGTCTGCGAAAAAGAATGAAAAAGAATCATGCCTTTACAGTTTCAGGAACGCTTACCTTTTCAAGCAACTTCTTCGTTGTTACTTCCACGGCGCTGTAGTAACTCGGCACGTAGAGGGTTGGTCCGCGCAGGATAACGCTTTCATCTACCCAGTTGACCTCCGTTATTCCTTTTGGTTTTCCGTGCTTCACTATGCTCTCCCAGAGGCGTTTGTTGATTATGCACCCGGGGTCATCACCGAGAACGTCCAGCGTGTAGTGGTAGGCCCTCGCGCGACAGCCACCACAGATGTTCCTGTATGGGCAGTTCCTGCACTGTCCTGTGAAGTTGTCCCTGTCGCGGAGGAGGTTGAATATCCTACTGTTTTCCCATATCTCCTTGAACGGCCTAACCCTGACGTTACCAACGGGTAACGGGAGGAATACACAGGGAACAACTGTCCCATCGGGCTCTATGCCTGCATAAATCCTTCCGGCTCCACAACCTCCGATGAACTCGGCGAGAGTTTTTACCGCGTTGTTCTCTCCGATGTAGAAGTGCGCAGGCGTTACGTTCTTGCCCTGGCTTTCTAAGAGGGTAACCCTCGCGTACTGTGGGGCCGTTGTGAGTATCTCAAGTTTCCGTTTCTTCATCTGTCTGTAAACTTCTTTCATGAACTCCTCGCGTTCCTCAGGTGATAAGTCCACCTTTACCATGTCCTCTGCCCTTCCCGTTGGAACCAAATTGAAGAATATGACGCGCTTAACCCCTATGTTTTCGGCCAAATCAAGTATGTCGTCTATTTCATGGTAGGTTTCTTTGTCCATGACCACGGCCATTCCGTGGCTTACTCCAAGTTCTACAGCGTTTTCAAGGGCTTTCACAGCGTGCTCCCATGCACCGGGGATTCCTCTGAACTTATCATGTTTCTCGGGCTTTGCTGAGTCAACGCTTACTTCAACGTACTTTATACCTGCCTCAACAGCTTTCTTGAGGTTTTCCATGTTGGCGAAGGTCCAACCGTTTGTGGCAACCGATGTGTGGATTCCCCTGCTTGACAGTTCTTTTACGATTCTGAGGAAGTGCGGGTGTATCGTCGGTTCGCCACCGCTTATTGCCACGGCCGCCACGCCTGCCTTGTCGAGCTGGTCAACGAGGTTGAGTTTCTCCTCTAAGGAAAGCTCGCTCGGGAGCGGTTTGTCGGCCCTCTGGTAGCAGTGCTTGCAGCGGAAGTTACACATGTTGGTAAAGTTCCAGACTATTAGGAAAGGTCCCGCCAAACGCTGTGGTACCGTAACTCCGTACTTGGCTATTCCCTCCAGAACGACCCATATTCCGCGCCTTATGTGTGGATCCTTCAGCAGGGCCTCTTTGACGGCTTCTTCATCTCCCTTCGCGAGCTTTATGCCCAGTTTGAGGAGAAGCTTGAGCGTCTCGGCCTGAAAGCGTATCATCATAGGAGCGTTCAGGCTTTCTCCAGCATAAACACTGAGGGCCCAGTACAGAGCGGGTAGCTCTCTCCCGTTTATTTCATAGCGTTTCAGCATGGGTCTCAGAAGTGCCCTTGAAAGTGGATTCCCCAAGATGAGCTTGAAGGCAGTTAGGGCGGTTGAAAGCTGATTTCCACCCTTTTTGTCTGGTTTTTCCACTATTCCCGGGCCGTTCATCGCCTTTGGAAAAGGTTCTTCAATAACTCCAGTGATTGTATCAATACTCTCATTTTCTCTCATGTCTGCCACCTCCAATATTAGTTAAGATAATAGATGCGTATAAGCTTTTCGATATATCATTTATGTCATTTTTGTTTGATATATCAAAAATAACCGAAAAGTTTAAATAATATGATGAGAATCTCCAATTGAAAACCCGGAGGTGATGAAAAATGGCCTCGGCCAAAACTGGAATGTGGACTGCTATATGTGGGGCTTGTTTGATATTGCTCGATGGTATCCTCGTTCTGGCCAACAAGAGCTTCTACGGATGGCACTACGGAAGTGCAAGCGTCGTTGGCTGGACTGAGATAATTTTAAGCCTTCTCATAATGGTCCTTGCTCCCTACTACAAGAAGAGCAAAGGCGCTATCGGCTGGACGATTGCCCTGCTGGCGTTAATAACGATGCCCTTTGATGGTGGCTTCTGGACTCTCGGTGCTTGGATTGCACTGATAGGTGGGGCCATAATAGCGACTGGGTCCTGATGTTTTTGCTTGTTTTTTTCGAAATTTTTATTATCAAATCTGTTGAATATTTTTATTGGTGATGACAATGAAAAAAGAAAAACATCAAAACAAGAGATTCATTGAGCTCGTGGAAAGGCTACTTGAGAGGTGGGGATATAATAGGACGGAAGGGAAAATTTACGCCGTCCTGCTTATGAATGGCAAACCCATGACGATTTCAGAGCTCGCAAAAAGCACTGGTCTCAGTAGGTCTTCGGTCTCAATAGCGCTTTCCAACTTGAGTAGGGAGTATTTAGTTACTTACAGAAAGGAAGGTAAAACCAAGTATTTCTCGGCCGTTCCAGTTTTTCTGGAGAAGTTTCTCAAGCAACCCCAGGAGATGCTAGAGCGGGAGGTTTTACCCCTTAAGAAGGTTGTGGAATCCCTGTTGGAATCGGCTGAGAGCGATGAAAAAAGAGCAACTTACGAGGCTATACTCTCAGACCTTTCGACCCTTGAGTGTGTTCTCAAAAGATTGATAGAGTTCGAAGAAAGGGACGAGCTCTGTTTTAAGAAGGGGTCCTCCTGAGCCCCATCATCTTTATTGCTGTGACCAACCACAGTCCGAGAAGTGGCCATAACAAAATGAATCCGAAAACGTTCAGGAGGTTTAAATGGAATGCTTCTCCTAAGTCTAGTGTTGAGTTAGTGAAGGCTCCTATCGGGAAAATGAACGCCCACCACGAGGTGCTGTAGGGCAGATGGAGGTTCCTAACGTAATGGATGGTTAACGCCGTTGCCATGACCAGCCACCAGAAGCCCAGACCCCAGAGGAAGAACGCGAAGACCATGAAAGGTTCCCTTGGGATTGGTATCGTTGAGTTCTTTACGAGGGCGAAGAGCGCTGTTATGCTTGCCCCTATCGGTCCGAGGTTCATCCAGATGAGCGGGGCCATTTGTGGTGGCATGAGCTCGTGTCTTATGAAGCGGAACGTGACTACAGCGTAGAGCACTAGATATAGGAAGAACCCGGCGCCCCAGCCGAGGTAATTTACCGTAACGACCATCTGGTTGGTGTATCCACTAGTTGTTCTCATGAACACGGCTCCGAACGGGATTATTACAAGGGCCACCGGGGGAATATACCAGGCAGGCGAAAGGTGCTTTAAGTCAACTTCTCCGGCTATGAAAATCTCATACGACATCCAGAAGGCAAATATGAATGTTAGAACCAGTCCCCAGAGCCAGAGGTACCACGCCAGCTTAAGGTTGTGGAGCACAACTATAAACTGCGCCGCAAGGACTATGGTAGCCGCCCCACTCGTTCCGTAGAAGTGTCCCATCGCGGGATGCCTGAGGTCGTCGAGGGCGTTTTTCATGTAAAGTATCCACCTGAGCAACCATGGAACGAGCAGAAGGACATAAAGCACGGCGTTAAGATAGGTTAAGGCGATTCCCACATCTTTCAAGGGTTCCCAGTATTGTGAGTACCTGTAACTTGCTATGCTAACAGCTCCAGTTCCCATGACGCTGGCAAAGAGGGCCGGGTTGAACTTTTTTACGAAATTCATGAAAAAAATCCCTCCTTCGATTTTTGTTTCACATGACTTTGGTCTCACTTATAAATTTTGCCCAGCAAAACGTCATAAGACGAGTGAAAAACCTTTTAAGTGACCTAACGTTCATCCGGCCGGTGAGGCTAATGAACTATCCTGAGCTTGCACTCATAGCATTTATCCTCAGCGTTGTCTTCTCCATAGGTGGCGTTGGCAGTGCGATAGCAATAGTCCCCACGATGACGTGGCTAGGCGTCCCTCTGATGACGGCGAAGCCAACTGGCCTCTTCATAAATACCCTCTCAATGCTCTCGGCGACGCTCAAGAACCTGAAACACGGTAAGCTAGACCACCGCTTCGGCCTTCCAATACTGCTAGTCGCTACTGCCATGGCTCCGGTTGGTGCCTACGCCGGAAAGATAATACCTAAAGTCTACGTCCTCTGGGTCTTCATAGCGTTTCTCCTCTACTCCGGAACGATGATGATTTTCTTCAGGCCGAAGAGAAGGCCAAAGGAGGGAAACCACATCGTGGAGGGTTCAATAATCGGCGGAATAGCCGGTTTCCTCGGTGGTCTCCTTGGGGTGGGTGGCGGTGGGATAATAAGCCCTGCTTTGATAATGCTTGGCTATGAACCCAAAAAGGTGGCAGCTACAACAGCTCTTGTGGTGTTCTTCTCCTCGCTGAGTGGTTTTCTAACTTACTGGGGTATGGGAACACTTGACTGGAGGCTTTTGCTCTGGGTCTCCGTTCCGGCTATAGCCGGCGGCTGGCTTGGGACGCATTTGATGCACTTCAAAATGAGCTCTGGGCAGGTAAAAAAAGTGATAGGAATAATCATGTATATTATGGCCATCAAGATTTTTCTTGTTGTTATGGGTTAAAGACACTTTCAGTTTCTTGGGGGTTTTCTTTATTGTTTTCTGCTTTTTCTGTTAGAGGTTTCGTTATTTCAAAGGCTTTTCTGATAATTCCGTTTTCTATGATTAGCTTTTTAACGTACTCTTTTGGAGGGAACTCAATGGCATTGCATGGACAAAGTGTTGCACAAGTAGAACAACCGACCATACAGTTGTAGGGCCTTGCTACGACGGGCTTTCCTCTCTCTCTGTCCCAGTCGAAGACTCTTCTTCCACAAGTTATAAAGCATATACCACATCCGGCACAGAGATCATAGTTTATTTTTGGGTACCATTCTATTTTCTTTCTGTCGATTCCCCACCATGGAATAATGCTCAGATCCTTAACGGGTCTTCCAAGGGCATCTTTTCCTATGATGGGCGCCTCAACGTTTGACATTTTTCATCACCTGTAGGAATCTTAACATATTATATTTAAAATTTTTTTCATATGTTATTGTTCTCAACCATAGGTTCTGGACAGTTTTGACCCAAAAGATTAAAATAAAATTCATGTGAAAAATTGCTGATAAAAATGCTCTGCCTGAGAAACGTTGAGTATGAAAAAAACGGTCGGAAAATCCTTCACGGTGTTAACATGACCTTCAGGGAGGGCATGAGCTACTCGATACTCGGACCTAATGGTGCAGGGAAATCAACGATAGCAAGAATCCTGATGGGTGAACTAAAGCCAACTTCCGGTGAGGTTCTCTTCGATGGAAGGGACATCACAGGGCTTAACGTTACTGAGAGAGCCAGACTGGGAATAAGCATGGCTTGGCAGGAGCCGGCGCGCTACGAGGGGATAAGAATCAGAGAGTACCTCACCCTCGGCGGGAAGCTGAAGGTTGGGAAAGACGAGATAAAGGAGGCACTTGAGCTTGTCGGTCTCTCTTATAAACTCTACGCGGGAAGGATGATAGACAAAACCCTCAGCGGCGGCGAGAGAAAGAGGATTGAATTAGCTTCGCTCCTCCTCCTGAAACCAAGGTATGCTATCCTAGACGAGCCCGACTCCGGCCTCGACATAACTGCGGGTGAGCTTATTGAGGGGCTCCTTAACTGCTTTAAAAAGACAGGAACGACAATTATTCTAATCACTCACCACGAAGAAATAGCCAGAAAAACTGATTTTGCGTACTTTCTCTGCGCCGGCAGGCTCGTCAAGAAGGGCTTCTCGCGGGAGGTCGTTGAGTACTACAGAAAAACCTGCGGAAAGTGCCTCTTCGTGGAGGGGTCGCCATGACGATAAAGATTGACCGCGTGAAGGAGTATGAGGCCCTGCTCGATATCTACGAGCATGAGGGGCTTGATAAGTCGCTCTTCGGGGACAGGATAGCCGCGATAATTATAAGCGGGGACAGGATAATCGGCCTCAACAACGTTCCGGGAGTTGAAATAAAGGGCGAGGAGATAGAAAACGGCGTGAGGGCTGACATTAAGATAGCCAATGGGGTGGAGCTTCCCTTCCCAATTCACCTCTGCACTGGCTACCTCAAGGGCGAGGGCTACCAGAGGGTTGAGTTCAACATAACCACTGGAAAGAACTCAAAGGTGAAATTCACGTCCCACTGCATCTTTCCCTACGCGGAAGACTTCACTCACGAAGCAATATCGAGAATAACCGTTGGCGAGAACTCAAGCGTTCTATATGAGGATGAGCACATACACGGCCGAGGTGTCAAGATGATTAGTAGGACCGAGATTGATGTTGAGACCTGTGGTCGCTACATTGGCAGGTTTAGTCTCACAAAGCACCGCGCGAGGGAGCTTAAGCTTGAGATGACCGCGAAGCTCGCTGAGGGGGCCGTTGCCGAGCTGACGTCGAAGGTTAAAGCTGTAAAAGACGACTCGGTCGAGATAAGGGAAGTCCTCCTGCTGGATGGTTCTCACTCAAGGGGCAATCTGAAGAGCACGGTTGTAGCTTTTGATAACTCAAGGGTCAACGTCGTGAACGAGGCCTACGGCCTTGGGGACTACGCGAAGGGCCACGTCGAGTGCCATGAAATAGTTAAGGGGAATGCTGATGTCCAAACTATTCCCCTGCTAAGGGTAAAGAACGACAAGGCGGAACTCACGCACGAGGCCTCGATAGGGAGGATAAACGAGGCCCAGCTGATCCAGCTCATGGCGAAGGGACTAACCGAGGATGAGGCGGCGGAGCTGATTATAAAGGGACTTTTAGGGGAGTAACTATTCTTGCTTTTCACAGTTTCCTTTGTGCCCATTCTCCCGCTCTATCTTCTCCTTCCAGTTGCGGTCAACCTCAAGAACCTGCTCAATGAAAGCCTTAACAACGTCCTTAATCGGGCCATAGGCACCGGTAACGACCGTTATTCCGAGTTCATTGAAGTAGCTCACAGCCTTCCTTCCCATGCCATAAGCTAAAACAACCTCTCCACCGTGCTCCTTCACAAATCTCGGCAGGTCTCCAGGCCTGTGCTCCTCGAAGGGAACCTCAACCACTTCATAACCTTTAATCTCGTTGTCCTCGATATCAACAAAAACAAAGTATTTGGCCCTTCCAAAGTGACCACTGACGTTACTTTCCAGTCCTCTATCATTCTCGGCGGGAATTGCGATTCTCATCTTGGCCACCTTACTAGTGAATATTTTTTCAAGCTATAAATGTTGCGATATATGAAAATAATCACATCTGTTCAGCAAACTTTAAAAACCATTAGGTTCCCCTAATCCATGAAAATAATATAAAATGAAAAATTTAACAGGTGATGTAAAATGTTCAGAAAGGTGCTCTTCCCGACGGATTTCAGCGAAGGCTCGGAGAGGGCCGCGAAACGGTTTGAAAAAACGAACGAGGTTCCAGTAGGTGAGGTTATTCTCCTCCACGTCATCGACGAGGGAACCCTTGAAGACCTCATGAACGGCTACTCGCTCCTATACGAGGACGAGGAGCTTGAGCTTGAGGAGGTGAAGAGGAAGCTTGAGGACAAGATTATGAAGAAGCTCCAAGCAAAGGTAGAGGACGTGAAGAAGGCCTTCAAGGCCGAGAGGGTCAAGCCCCTCGTCCGCTTCGGCTTTCCGTGGGAGGAGATAGTTAAGGTGGCCGAAGAGGAGGATGTCTCCCTCATAATACTCCCGACCCATGGGAAGCTCGGCTTTTCCAAGGAACTCATCGGTTCAACAGCGATGCGCGTGCTAAAGAAGACTTACCGCCCTGTTCTGCTTATAAAACCAAAGTGCAGGTGTGGTGATGAAGAATGAACTGGTTAAAGCTTAAGAACCACCTCGATAAATACCTCCCGGTTTACGTTACGCTTGCGATGGTAGCGGGCTTCTACGTCGGAACGCACGCAAACCTCAAGCCCTACCACGAAACGCTCAAGACCCTCAACATGCTCGTCGTCATTAGCATGATATACCCCATGATGATAAATCTCCGCCTCGGCGAGCTCAAGAACAGCGCCAAGCTCGGGAAACAGTTAGCTATAGCTCTCACGATGGGTCTCGTGATTTCCCCGCTCATCATGTATGGCGCGATATGGCTTACCGAGCTGTTCCACCCGGTTGACCATATGCTCGCTCTCGGGCTTCTCTTGGCGGTCGTCGTCCCCTGCTCCTCAATGAGCATAGCCTACACCGGCTTCACAAAGGGCAACATCGAGCTCGCGACCATCGTCGTAGCTTTGAGCTTCACCTTGGCTATTGTCACCGTCCCGGCGTGGCTCAAGGTCTTTGCATCAAGCTACCACGTAGCAATCTCGGTCTGGCTCCTCGTCAAGACCATAATAATCGTCGTCATAACGCCAATGATACTCGGCGTCCTCACGAGGGCTTACCTTATGGGCAAGCTCGGCCCGGAGGGCTTCCTCAGGATTAAGCCGGCCTTCCCAGCAATCTCACTCCTCGGCATGTACACCATCGTTTTCCTCATATTCATGGAGAAGGCGAAACTCATAGCCAGCAAGCCTGGCGTTGTTGGATTGGCCTTAATCCCGCTGGTCATCTACTACACCACCGCACTGCTCTTCATGACCTTCGTGGACAAAGCCGTGGGGATACCCTACAAGGACCACATGGCAATAACCTTCACCTCAGTTGGAAAGAACGAGGGAACTGCAATGGCAATAGCTTTAGCGGCAGGAACGGGCCTTATGGCAATCGCTCCCGCAGTAACCCCAATAGTCCAGATACCGTTTTTGGTCGGCTACGTCAAGGCTTGGAGGAAAATTGCCTTACTCTGGAACTGCAGAATAACAGAGGAGGAAATCAAAATTTCGGCTTAATCCAAACTTTTTACCCTTTTCCAAAACCCTATAACCTGACGTCTGGGATGATGGGATTGAGGATTCTCCTCGTGATGCCTCCGACTGAGAGCGCAATAAAGCGGGTTGTCGGCGCCACAGGGCCCCCGTTGGGACTGGCTTACCTCGCCTCAATGATACGCGAGGAGCACGACGTCAGGATAATCGACGGCATAGCCGAGGACTTAACCTTTGAAGACGTTATGAAAATACTAAAACGCTACGACCCGGACATAGTTGGGATAACCGCCACCACTTCGGCCATGTACGACTCCTACGCCGTTGCAAAGATAGCCAAGAACCTCAACGAGAACGTCTTTGTCGTAATGGGAGGCCCCCACGTTACGTTCACACCCGAGCTGACGATGAGGGAGTGCCCGTGCATAGATGCGGTGGTCAGAGGGGAGGGTGAACTCACCTTCAAGGAACTCGTTGATGCTGTCGACAAGGGCCGTTCGTTGAAGGGTATCCTCGGACTGTCCTATCAGGAAGAAAACGGCAAAATACGGAACGAGCCTCCGAGACCCCTCATACAGAACGTGGATGAGATTCCAATCCCCTCTTATGACCTCCTTCCAATGGGCAAATATGTTGCAGATGGACCCCCTTCGGAACGATAATGACGAGCAGGGGTTGCCCATTCAACTGCGCTTTCTGCTCCTCCTCGCTTCAGTTCGGGAAGAGGTGGCGCGGCCACAGCGTGGACAGGGTCATAGAAGAACTCTCCATACTCCGCTACGATTACGGCAGGAGGGAGATAGAGTTCCTCGATGATACGTTCACACTCAACAAGGTTAGGGCCGTTAAGATAGCCGAGGCCATAAAGAGGGAGGGACTTGACATAACCTGGACGGCATCCTCAAGGGTGAACACGTTCAACGAAAAGGTTGCAAAGGCTATGAAAGCCGGGGGCTGCCACACTGTTTACTTTGGCATAGAGTCAGGCTCCCAGAAAACGCTGGACTTCATAGGGAAGGGTATAACACCAGAACAGTCGCTTGAGGCGGTTAAGACCGCCAAAAAAGCCGGACTTCAGGCGCTCGGCTCTTTTATAATCGGCTTCCCGGAGGAGACGAGGGAGGAAGTCGAGACGACAATAAAGTTCGCCAAGAAGGTTGGAGTTGACTTCGCCCAGTTCACGATAGCGACACCTTATCCGGGAACGAGACTCTGGACCTACGCGATTCAGAACAACCTCCTCCTAACGAGAAACTGGAGAAAGTACACGACCATCGACCCAGTTATGAAGCTGAAGCACTTCACCCCCGAGGGCATCGCAAAGATGCTGAGGAGGGCTTACCTATCTTTCTATCTGAGGCCGAAGGTTCTCCTGAAAGACCTTCTAGAGAGACACGGGTTCATTCTTAAGAGGGCGATCCGCGGCATCCTCAACATTTACTACGGCACGAAAAGAAGTAGAGAAGCCGGCGAGATTCCTCTCAAAACTATGTCCTTTGATTGATTTCCATCTTTTTCCATACCTCCCTCACGAAGGACTTAGTGTCGCTCATCGAGTTTATCTTTATCTCCCTCCTCGTCCTGACGAGGTACTCAATGGCTCCAGCGTACTGGAGAGCGTATTCACCAACGAGCTGTGCCCCGTTTAGTTTACCATTCTCGATGAAGAGCTTTGCTATGTGCGAGCCGTGCCACATCTCCTTCCTCGCCCCGATGAAGGTCCCTATGGACGCGAAGACCCTGTCGAATATTGTTATTATGTTCATGTTTATCGAACCGCGGTAGCGCTTCTCAACTCCGAGCATGTTGTAGCCGGCAACCCTCCCCTGCTCCTTAGCGAGCGGCCAGATGGCGAAGATGCCGTAGCGACCGGTTACTAGGTCGCGCGTCTCGGCGCAGTCCCCCGCTGCGTACACATCTTCCACGTTCGTCCTCATCCTCTCGTCCGTGAGTATGCCACCCCTGTCCCCAAGGGCTATTCTCCCGTCGAGGAAGTTCAGGTTAGGTCTCACGCCGATTGCCGCGACCACGATGTCGCCGTAGATGACACCGCAGGGGGCCTTGACCCCCTCAACCGGGTCGCCCACTAGGTCTATGCTCTTCTCGAAGAGAACCTTGACGCCGTTTAGTATCATCACGTCCCTTATGATGTCCGAGATGTCCTTGTCGAAGAGCCTCCTTAGAATCCTTGAACGGCAGATTATCACGGGATCCGCCCCGCGTTTCTTCAGGGCTATCGCGGTCTCGACCGCCACAGGTCCGGCGCCGATTATTATTGCCCTCCCGCGCACCTTCATGAGCCTCTCAGCGTCTTCCAGGGTTCTGACGCCTATGACGTTCTCCCTCCTGAACTGCGGGATTATGTTGGGCTTTGCACCGCTCGAGATGAGAAGCCTGTCGTAGTCTATCTCCTCCCCGTTGTCGAGGAGCACCTTCTTGGTATCAGTGTCGACCTTAACGACCTCCCTTCCCATGAGGTAGTCTATACCGCTGGAGCGGACGAAGTGCCAGT
>NZ_JALVAO010000033.1 GCF_027011145.1 Thermococcus sp.
GGTTCTGATGACCTTGCTCCTTGGGGGTAGCTGGGGCCAGAGCTTTTTGGCACCTTCCCACACCTGCTCAAGTCCTTCCCTTGTGGTTGCAAGGTTGTCCTTTTCCTCCGGTGGCAAATCCTGGGCGTTCGGTCCTATCATCAAATGTCCAGATATCTCAGTGGTTACGACGATTCCCTTGCTTATCGGCGTCGGCGTGGGGAAAAGAACTCTCCTCGGCCCGGGAACGTCGTCATCAAAAATCCAGTATTCTCCTTTCCTCGGGTGAATCTCGAAGTAGTCTATTCCAGCCATTCTCGCTATCTCATCGGCATAAAGGCCCGCCGCGTTTATGACGATGTCGGCCTCGATGAAGCCGTTGTTTGTTTCAACGCCCTTAACCTCCCCGTTCTCGACCTTTATGCCCCTCACTTCCGTTTCGAGATGGGTCTTTACTCCGTTGGCAACGGCGTTTTCCACGATGGCTATAACCGCTGGAATCGGGCCTATCTGACCGACTATGGGGACCCACAGGGCTCCAATAGCTTCCCTCGTGAGGTTCGGCTCGAGGTGGAAGAGCTCGTTCCTGTCAACTATCCTCATCTCGGGGACGCCGTTTTTTCTTCCGCGCTCCAAAAGCCTCTCAAGTTCGTCGAAGTCCTCTTCCTTGGTTGCAACTATCAAAGCCCCGTTCCAGATGTGGGGAATCTCCAGTTCCTTAACCCACTGGTGCCAGAGCCTGTTTCCCCTTATGCAGAGCCTCGCCCTCGTAGGATACTTCTCCGGGTCGTCGTCGTAACCGCCGTGAATTAAGGCGGTGTTTGCCTTGCTTACGCCCCAGCCAACGTCTGGTGCCTTCTCGATTAGGTGAACCTCAAGGTTCTCGTACTTGCTCAGAACGCGCGCTATGCTCGCACCGCTTATTCCCGCGCCTATTATGGCAACTTTCGTTTTCATACGCCACCCTCCGGTGAGCTTAAAAACTCCTTCCACATTTTAAAGCTTTCTCAAACCTTTGGTTTTGTGAAAAAGAGTAGAGAGGACTGTTCGGGGCATTGAGAGGGAGAACAGGGGAGAACAGGAGGAGAATGGACAGGAACGTTCATTGCTTCCACTCGCCGAGGAACGTGAAGTTTCCCTCGTGGAACCAGTTGGCCCCGTAAACGTTCGAAGGCCCCCTGCTCCTTCCCATGAAGTGGCCGTTAAGGGGTTCTCCGTCTCCGTTTACCAGCAGGGTGACGTTCCACGTTTGGAGAATCCTTATCAGGTAGGGATTCTCAATAGTTCCCGCGTTTGATTCTTCAACGTACCTGAGGGAGATGTGGAACTCGTAGCTATCGCCGAGTTTTCTAACCTCAGTCACGTTCCCGTTCGTTAAAACCCACGACAGGAAGTTTATGATGTTGAGTTCCGGGGAATACGTGTGAGTAATAACTGACCAGTCAAGCTCGTCTAAAGTGGCGTTTACTATGTAATGGAAGCTTCTTCCGTCTGTTTTTTTAACCCAGTAAACGGCGGAGCCGTTGGCGTAGTTCACGCAACCCTTTACCCACTTGGCCTGAATCCCGAAGAAATGAACCTGAAGTGAAGTTCCATTAACGATCCAGCAGAAAGATTCATGAGAGCCTAAGCTGATGAGTATCTCTCTGACTGACGGAGTTTTCTCCACAACTAGGGTCTGCGTGGAGTTCTCATTGGGGACTGCCGAGTTGAGTGGTGTGCCTTGGTCCCCATGCAGGGCATATCCGAGTATTACGAGAATCACAAACACACTAAAAAGAACTATTTGCCTCTTCATGCTCTCCCCCACTGTTATACGCCCGAAAGTATAAAAATATGGGGAAACAGTAACTCACTCTCCAACGACCTTCGCCCAGCCCATCGCCCTCTTCACGGCCTCCTTCCAGCCGCGGTAGAGCTTTTCCCGGGTTTCCTCGTCCATCTTTGGCTCGAAAACCTTCTCGACCTTCCAGAGGCGCTCTATCTCCTCAAGGCTCTCCCAGTAGTCCACGGCCAGTCCGGCAAGATAGGCTGCTCCAAGGGCTGTAGTTTCCTTCACCACCGGTCTCACGACACGCCTGTTGAGTATGTCCGCCTGAAAAGCCATCAGGAAGTCGTTGGCCGTTGCTCCACCGTCAACGCGGAGCTCCTTTATTCCGACCAACTTTTCCATTTCCTCAATAACATCACGCGTGAGGTAGGCTATCGCCTCCAGCGTTGCCCTCGCCAAATGCTCCCTGCCGGTTCCGCGCGTTATGCCTATTATAAGGCCCCTTGCAAACTGGTCCCAGTAAGGAGCACCGAGGCCAACGAAGGCC